>JAHDIL010000026.1:3363-4142 GCA_020630835.1 Verrucomicrobiota bacterium | reverse complement strand
GCCCCTATCACAGAAAGTATGCCTGCCAGTTTTCTTCAGACCCATAAGAATGTCACATACCATCTGGATCATAAGGCAGCTGCGCTATGCGGCGATATCACACGTCTCGGAAAAAAGGAATCTAAAGCAGCAGCATGAAGACTGACGTATCGACCTTGCCAACACATCCGCAAACAGCCATTCTCAGCCTCATGCAGCAAACTATCAAGAAGCCAGACATCAAACCCATGGGTCATTCCTTTGTCCCGGATGGCATCTCTCTAACAGAGGCCCTCGAGCGAACCACTCATCTGGCAATTATGGCCCATCAGGATGATATCGAAATCGGTGCCTATCACGGCATCGCCGCGGCGTGCCAACAAGCCGACTGCTTTTTCACCGGTGTCGTGGTCACCGATGGTAGGAATTCACCACGCTCTGGGAGATATGCCGAGGTTTCTCCTGAAGAGATGGTCGCGATCCGCACTCAAGAACAGGTCAAGGCAGCCAAGCTTGGCCAATATAGCGCGGTAATCCAGCTACAGGTTCCGTCAAACGATCTCGCTGAGCCAGCGGTTCGTGAAGAACTAGCTAGGCTCATCCAGTCCTGCCCCTCAGCAGAGACTCTCTACACTCACAATCCTTTTGATAAGCATCCTACTCATCGGCGCGTCCTCCAAGCCGTAGCGGGAGCTCTCCGCTCTGCGGCCACCGTGCCATTCCAACAAATCTATGGAGCGGAAGTTTGGGGCAAACTGGACTGGCTCCCCTCCGACTTCCGCGTCTCGCTAGATGTTTCT
>JAHDIL010000026.1:0-3353 GCA_020630835.1 Verrucomicrobiota bacterium | reverse complement strand
AAACGCTACGACCTAGCCGAGAAAGGGCTGCGGCTCTCGAACGCCACCTACTCGGAATCTCATTCGGTCGATCAGGCCGCTGCCGTTTCCTACGCCATCGACATGGCAACAGCCCTAACCGCAACAGGCACGAACCTCAGTGATCTCGTCGACTTGGTCCTGACAACTTTCGCCAATGAAAAACGAAAGGCTTGGGAGGAGGTCAAATCTTTATGAATACGCAACCAGTTGATCCAATCAAAATCGTCGTAGTCGGCGTTGGCAAGATGGGCCGGTCTCATGCCCTCGCCTATCACAACCACTCTGGATTCGAAATCACAGGTATTGTCACGCGAACCGAAAACTCGGCTACCGTGTTTAATGCCGAACTGGGTTCGGACTATCCCTGGTTTTCAACTCTTGAGGAGGCACTTGCCGCGACGCCCGTGGCAGCCGTATCGATCAACACCTACACCGACACTCATGCCTCCTTTGCTAAGATCGCTTTTGCAGCTGGCTGCCACGTCTTTATGGAAAAACCCATCGGGCGCGATGTAGAAGAATCGGAACAAATTCTCTCGTGGGCTCGCGCATCGGGGAAGAAGCTCGTCATCGGCTACATTTTACGTGTCCACCCAGTCTGGCAGAGATTCATCACCGAGTCCCGAAGCTTGGGCACCCCCCTAGTGATGCGCATGAACCTTAACCAACAGAGCTCTGGCCACGAATGGGAGAAGCACAAGAACATCCTCCGCTCACAGTCCCCCATCGTCGACTGTGGCGTCCACTACATAGACATCATGTGCCAAATGACCAGAAGCCAGCCCGTATCCGTTTCGGCAATAGGCGCTCGACTATCTGATGAAATTGCTGAAGATGCGATGAACTACGGTCAGCTGCAGGTGCGCTTTGCAGATGGCTCCATAGGTTGGTATGAGGCAGGCTGGGGGCCCATGATCAGTGAGACGGCCTTTTTTGTGAAAGACGTCATTGGTCCGCGTGGCTCGGTGAGCATCAAACAGGAAACGGCAGCCAGCGATGACGTAGACTCACACACGCAAACTAACGCCTTACTACTGCACTCTGCTTCACGGAATAGCGACGGCTCATTCTCGCAGGAAGACCAGCTACTGCACTCTGAATCAGAGCCATCACATGATGACCTGTGCGCCCTTGAGCAGGAGTTCTTCTATCAAAGCATCATAAATAATAAAGATCTAACAGAACACTGGATCGATGCACTCAACAGTCTTCGCATCGCTATGGCCGCTGACGAATCTGCCCGAACCGGACAAACGGTTGAACTCACATAAACGCTAACACCACAACACTAACCTAAATATATATGACCATCACTAGACGAAACCTTATCGCAGCCGGGGTTGGCGCAGTTACCACTGCACCAGCATTTGCTCAGAACTCCGCCCCGAAAAAACTTAAAGTCGGCCTTGTCGGCTGTGGTGGCCGGGGGCTAGGATCTGTTCTCAATTGTTTTGAGGCAGACGCGAATCTAGAATTAGTCTCCATTGCTGACGCCTTCCCCGAAGCTTTAGCAAAGGGGCTCAACATCCTACAGAAAAATCAGAAACTCAACGGCAGGATTTCACCAGATCTTGAGAAACATGCTTTCTCTGGCCTCGACTCCTATCAAAAGGTTATTGATTCGGGGATTGATATCATCCTTCTGGCCTCCCCTCCTGGCTATCGCCCGGAGCACTTCAGCGCTGCGGTTGAAAAGGGTCTCCACGTCTTCGCAGAGAAACCTTGCGCGACAGACCTAGATGGCCTGCAACGATTCTTGAAGGCCAATGAGTCGGCCAAACAGAAGGGGCTATCCGTTCTTGGAGGGTTCTGCTATCGTTACAGCGACAGCACGCAGGAGCTCTTTAAGCGCATACACGATGGCTCCATTGGTGATATTGTCAGTATAGACTCGCGCTACTACGCTGGCCCTGTCAAGGCGATGCCCGCCCCATCTGAACGACCGGAGGGCATGTCAGACTATGAGTGGCAGCTACGCAACTGGTATAATTTCATCTGGCTGTCTGGTGACGGCATCGTTGAACAAGCCTGCCACAACGTCGATCGTATCGACTGGCTATTGGGCAGCAACCAGGAAACGATAGCTATCGCAAACGGAGGGCGGCTACGCCCAAACTTCGAGGGAAATATCTACGACCACTTCAACATCGCCTACGAGTTCGACGGTGGCGTGCGAGCGACTATCGGGTGGCGTCAATTTTCACGGGCTCACAATGAGGTCTCTGATAGGATTGTCGGAACAAAAGGTGTCGCCAAATTCGTCCCCAACGGCGGGGAAATCACCGGAGAGACAAGCTGGAGATGGCGCAAGCCAAGAACCCCCAAGAGTATGTATGTGGCGGAGCACGAAGTCTTCTTGAATGCGATCCGATCTGAAAAACCTCTAGAAACAGGCGAAAGCCTAGCCCAGTCTACTGCTCTCGCTATTCTGGGAAGGGAGGCGGCTTACACCGGAAAGAAGTTGACCATGGGAGACCTTATGAAAGGTGAACAACGACTCCTGCCAACCGCTCATGATTTAGGCGAAAAGTTAGCCATAAGACCTATGAGAATCCCCGGAGAGGCTTCTACCCAAACCCTCAAATTGAGCTCGTAAATGTCCACCTACGCAAAGTTAGGCGTCTGCTTTTTCCTCCAGTTTTTCTCCTGGGGAGCCTGGTTTGTAACAGTCGGCCAGGCTCTCGCCTCCAATGGCCTAAGTGGATCCATTGCAGGCACCTACGCGTCATCACCGATCGGTGCGATGGTAGCCCCTCTGCTAGTGGGGCTCCTAGCCGATCGCTTTTTCGCCTCGCAGAAAATCGCGTGCGTGCTCTTCGCTCTGTCTGGCGGCTTACTGTTGCTCATGTCTCAATCAGGGGCGGCCGGAAACGGATCACAATTGATTCTCCTAGCCACGATTCACATGATCCTCTTTATGCCGACGATAGGCCTTCTCAATGGCATATCTTTCAGCCATCTATCGGCAGATGAGTTTCCGAAAACCCGCGTCTGGGGGACGATTGGCTGGATTGCTTCTGGTGTCACAGTCGCTGCCTTGGGGATAGGCTCGAACTTCACCATCTTCGAGGTAGGGGCCGGTGCGCAGTTGTTGACAGCAGTTGTGTGTTTAGCACTTCCCCATACGGAACCGGGATCAAAAGGAAAATCAATCGCTTGGCGCGACCTACTGATGTTGGATGCTTGGGGGCTTCTCCGATCTCGCTCTTTCTTCGTATTCCTAGCCGCATCTACCCTGCTCTGCGTGCCACTCTCTTTTTACTACTCCCGAGCCTCCGTCTTTCTATCTAACACAGGTTTCTTGGAGCCGGCCGCCTTCTTGTCGCTAGGTC
>JAHDIL010000025.1 GCA_020630835.1 Verrucomicrobiota bacterium | reverse complement strand
TTCGTTGAGTGTTGCCCTTGAACACAGTCGAGTGTTCGCAGAACTGCCGGTGCCGGTGGAGAATTTCAGACATAGCCGATGACCTACGGGTAGAGCCCGTAGGTCATGGAGTGACCATTTTCACTATGCAAAATTCTCGTTAATCCAGTCTGTGACTGGTTTTCTGGAGCCACCTATCGGAGTCGAACCGATGACCTACGGGTTACAAACCCGCAATCGGCTCTTTTAGCTGGCGGATTGCCAGTCTGGGAGCGAGTTTCCTTCGGTAAGGTGAGAATTCTGCCATGGCGAGTCCATGACCTACGGGAACGATTTCATCGTGCTGATTTTTTGAGCGAATGCAAATCAATCTGGAGCGCTTCGAAGGGGCCTGTATTGGAGCGGGATTTCTGATCTGACCGATGCAAATTTCCCTAAATTTTTACAAATTCAGCGAAATCACTATGATGAAAATCATGGATACATCAAAGAACCAGTTCAATGAGCAACACATCCTCAATTTGCTCAAAGACTACATGACAGAAAACCAAATCAGCTACGCCCGTCTTGCCAGACACCTTGGCTACAAAACGCCGAATGTGACTCGCATCGCCTATCATGGGAGCAAGCTGTTTAAAAATGAGAACTATCAACTCACGCTCTCAGAAGTTGGAAAAATTGCAGATCTCCTAGAAATGAACGCGATGGACTTGTTGCGACCTGCACACAACAGCACCGGATCGAAACTTCAATCGACCGGGGATCACAACACAAACGTCGTTCAGCACGGGAGCCGAAATTCGATCAAATCGGTTGGTGAGGGCCGGAGTGACAAGGTGGCCCAATTGGAGAAAGTGCTTTCGCTTCCTGCGGAGGAACGCAAGATTGCTCTGGAGATTTTGAATAACGCCATTTAGTAACTTCCGGCTGCTGGGAATACCGATACCATTACAAAATGGGAAGACTTCGAGGATATCCCAGCATATCCTACGCTAGATGACGGGGCATCCGGGGTTCTGCACTCTATTGCCGTTCCTCGTACGACTCTGATTCATTTTGCAATTTTGCCTTTTTGACAATTTTGATTGCATCCTTTTTTCCTGTCTCGGTGAGCCGAAACTTCCCATGCTTCCGCTTGTCATCTGTATCTGGCCGATCTGTTTTCTCTAGCTGGTTCTTTCGAATAAGGGAATTTACAGTTGTTGTGATATTCGCTACATTTTTTCCATTAGATCCAAGGATAACATTTATCGTATTTGCATCCATTTCCGGGTCGTTCGTTGATTGAAGGAAATAGATAAAACATGCCAATAAAGCATTGTCAGGTCCGCTTAATTCTTGGTCTTCACTAAGAACTCTCAGGGAGTTCTTTAGGGTTTTTACATCGCCCTTCCCGGTATAATCTTGTATAGAAGCGTGATCAGCTATTAATTCTAACGCGGATATTAGCCCTTGCGTTAGCGATTGAATCTGATGAAGGCTGTCTAGATCGTTTAGAAAGAGAAGCTTCCCGCAAATCTCTCTTTTTAAATCATCTTGTCGATGCTCAGACATCATAAAAGCGCTTAAATGCCTTCAAGGTATCCATGTTCGTGGCTTCCTATAGAAACTCGACCTAGGAAGGCTACGGAATCAAAAACCACGTGCTTAGGAACATTGTGGATGAAGAATCCCGCAATCGTCGGATTGGAAAAGGCTCGTTCACCAACTTCTTTCATAAAGCCCTTTGGTTCGTTCTCAGAATTATTCAAACAGCCAAGCCGGATACTAAGCTCATTGAAGTCATGGACCGATAGAAAGTCACATTCAGGATGGGGTTCGATCTTTAATTCAACCAGTTGTAAATATTTGAACGATCCAATCACAAGTTTATGGAGGCTCGACAAGTTTCCCATAGCGCTGCCTTCTTGATGTAGCGCCTCTGCTCTCGCCTTAACGGAGTGGTCAGCTCTTTTCAGATTGCTGTTCCCAACAATAGTTTCCAACCCCTGAGCGGCTCCAAACCATTCGTTAGCGATGCAGCTTCCTTTGAAAGACCTATCATCCGTTTCTCCATTAATGGTGGATCTGTAAATTAGTATTCGTGCCATATAATGCTCCTTGTAAAGAACTTTTAAAAATTATCCTCTGCGGCCGGTTTTGTCGAGATAATTTTGCAATTTTTGGAAATTTCATAGACTTGACTCTCCGATTTGATCGATATTTCTGATTCCTTAATCAATTGCGATGGTCAATTGTATATTAACTGGAAAAATTTTTCTTCACGTGGTAAAGTGTGTGCATGAGAACACATGAATTACCTCAGCAACCGGAAACCAAAGAAGAAATCGAGCAAATTTTTTACTCATTTTTTGACTCAGAGTCAGCATTCGAAGAATGGAAAGCCCAAAAAAATGAGTTTTTCGATGGGAAGCCTCCCAAAGATTACATCAATGAGAGCGAGTTCAGTGAGCTGAAACAAAAGCTCAACCAAATAATTAGTCCAGACGCTGCCGCAGGTTAGTAAGCAGGAGCTACTTAGAAATAGTCACCTCTCTCTGGTTCAGCAACCGGCTTGCATTTATCCACGTCTTAACAACCGAAGCTCTATCTCAGCTCGTTCGACGCCGTAGCGCTGCCGAGAGACAGCTTTGATAGTTTCTGACCGATTGTATGACACGGGTTCGAGTGGATCACTCGTGCTTGCCGAGAAAGCGGGAGACGTCTGGCCACCTTGCATCACCCGGCACAGTGCCTCGGAGCGTTGGAGGTGCTGAAAATCCTCTGGCGTGAGTTTGGGATGAGCAAACTGCTCGGAAAGTGCCTCCGCATCCGATGCGCCAACGCAAAAGCTCATGATCGATCCAACGTTCCCGAAAACAGCGGCGGCTAATTCCTTCGGTAATTGATCAAGGTATTGGTGTGCCATTACTAGCGAGAGACGGAACTTCCGCGCTTCGGAAAGGATCTCGGCAAAAGAGTCCGTCGCGAAGTTTTGGAACTCATCGACGTAGAGCGCAAAGTCTCGTCGTTCTGACTCCGGCTGATTGGCTCGACTCATGGCGCTTATCTGAATCTGTGTGACCAGCAGAGATCCGAGCATCGTTGAATAGTCTTCTCCGAGCTCAGGTTGGCCAGCAAGATATTCACCTCATCCATGACCAATCGTGGATCAAATTTGGGCTTTGCTTGGCCTAGGACGTTTCGGATCATTCGTGAAGCGAGGAATTGCCCTACCTTATTCTGAATCGGGGCAATGACTTCGGCCCGCTTGTGGGGCTGGAGCGTGGCAAACTCTGTTTCCCAAAAAGACAAAAGGTGAGGATCGTCGACGTGGTAGAGTATAGAGTCTCGATAGTCATCATCGACAAAGATTCGGTTCAGTCCCACCAAAGTGGTTCCGGGAGACTCCACCAGGCTCAGCAAGGCGTTTCGCAGAAAGTGCTCCAAGCGCGGCCCCCAGGAATCCTGATGCAGTTTCTTGAAGACAGAGATGACGCCGGACACAACCAAGCTACTCTCTACCTCCGCTGACGAATGCAGCGGATTCAACCCGACTGGAAAGGCTCGGTCCGACGGGTCAAACACGATGATGTCATTGGTCCGGTGGGAAGGCGCAAAAGCCAACACCCGCTCGACTAAGTCGCCGTGTGGATCGAGGAGGGCGAGGCCCCGATTGTGGGTCAGATCTTGGTGGATCAGATGCTCGATGAGTGTTGATTTTCCCACCCCGGTTTTCCCGATGATGTAGAGATGTCGGCAGCGATCATTCAGTGAAAGACCAATAGGAGCATTATCCTCTCGAAATCGGACCTGCCCGAGCTGCCATGGATTATCGGGCTCCGTGAGTATGGGCGGCGCAAGCTGTCGGCTCTCAACCCATTCGAGATTGGGCACGTCCGCTGTTTCAGTGGGGAAGTGTAACAGGGTTGCAAGACATTCACTACTGAGGATCATTGCGGCTTTCTTCGCCTTTCGATTATGCCCGGTCGGTCCTTTCTCCAGTCGGTTCAAGTGGGCGGCGGCATACACCTGATAGGTGCCTGCCACTCGCTCCAATTTCTGCGTTCTCAGATGCTTCTTCGTGCCACGGACTTTGATTTCTAATTCGAACAGAAAGGCTGGCCGACTCAGCGTATCAAAGACCGCACTGGCCATAGTTTCTTGCGTGTGGGAGCCGGTAGTGTGTGGCTCTGTCTCGCGCTGCGCCCCTGTCTCGTTGTGCCCAACGAGCCAGCAACTCCGCGCAAGGAAACCGATCGGAGATCGCAGCCAATACTGCCACTCTCTGCCCGGCAGTGTCGCCCAAGCATACGCCCGCGCCAAAAATGCACCGCGCTGCCGCCCCTGCTGTGCCAGCAGCAGCGACTGGGATCGCGCGGCTCGGCGGTTCCAGCTATTCGAAATAGCCCGAACCGTGAATCCGAGTTCATCGCCCGAGCGCAAAGCGCTCAGGCTCCCAGCGAGAGGATCAATAAATCGATCCCCTCGCTCAACAAACTGTTCCGAACGTTTTAGAGGGAAAATGGGAGGTGCTGCAAGGTGCAGATAGCAGGATGAAACGTTCTGTAGAGAAGCTCTGCTCTTATCTGATTCTGATGGAGTCACATTCCGGCTCTCGGCGTCTGGGTAGCTCGCATAGATTTGCGTCTTGATCAGCGACATCATTTCAGCTTCTGCCTGCACGATGAACTGAATGGAGTCACCGTTGTGCCGGTATCGGAACTGCACTGGTTTATGGAGATAACCATGGAGACTGACCAACACGCTCTCAAACGCCATAGGACCGCACGGTTGATTCCGTGGCACGAGAAACTGCTTGGCTATGAGACGTGGAATGAAAAATGGATTAAGAATGAGAAAAACTCTCTCGAATCCGCCTGCTTTGCACGCGGTTCCGAGAGAGAAATGAAACGTCATTACACCGCTGAAAAACTCGCCTTGAGTTCTTCCGGGGTGAACGCTTCGGGCTGGGAGCGGTCGCTATCGTCTGGGTAGGGAGCCAGGCGAACATGCACACGCTGCGCCAATTTGGTGATGACCTGTTTGACAGCGTTCGAACCGGCTTTATCACGGTCGAGCATCAGCCAAACCCGATCGGTGACTTCCTCAATCAATCGGCACTGTTGATCGCTGATTTCGCAGCCCATAAGGGCGACGGCAGGGATCCCCGCTTCGGAGAGTCTGATGGCACTCCAGAAGCCTTCTGTCACCACTAGGTTTTGTTCCTCCAAGTCGTATTCTGCCAGACGATGGTAGTTGAACAACTCCATCCCCTTGCGGAACCCTTTGGGAAACAGCCAACGCCCACGCTTGCCGATGTCAGCCTCCTTGAGGCCTCTGCCGACGTAGGCGATAATCTCGCCATCAGCGTTGTGGATTGGAACGACGATCCGCCCGGCCAGCATGCCTTTGTTGCACCAGCCAAGTCCAAAGGACTGAATGGTTGCTTCCGAAAACCCTTTTTCGTCCAGAAGAAAGGGAACGTCGGCCTTCAGGTTGAGTGTGAACTTGAGCGGCTCATTGATCACGTTCTCTTCCTCGGCGGCTGCCTCATTGGTCTCCTCTTCAAGAGACGCGGGAGATTCCGACGTTTTGTGAGAGCCTGGCTTGGCGCTTTTCGGCGCTTTGCCAGCTCCTCCAGGAAACAACTCGTTGAGTTCCAGTGCTGCCTCACGGAATTGGGATGCATTGTCTGGGTCACGCTGGGTAAAGCGAGCGTGTAGATCAATGACGTTCCCGCTTCCACACGAGGTAAAGCACCGGAAACAGTTGCGTTTGATTGAAACCGAAAAGGCTCCCTGATTGTCTCGATCCCCTGCATGGCAGGGAAGCGGGCATGGCCCGACGAGGTTATCGCCGCGCTGGGTGAGTTCCACTTTGTGTAAGCGGAGCACATCGGTAACAGAGACTCGTTGTTTGAGCTCTGCATAATCAATCCAAGTAGACATAGAGATAGAAGGAGTGAGAGGTGAAGCTGAACTTCGCCAACCATGGCGAAGCACTCAGCGGATGATTCGCAGCGCACGAATGGTGTGCGGAGCGAAAGGGATACCAAACCAACGACCGGTTGCTTTGATGATGGAGGTATCGATCAGAACGGGATCAACACCGGCGCAGGTGCTTGTGGAGAATGAAGTAGGAAATTCGAGCTACCTCTCTCCCAAGCAAACCTGCCCTAACACTTTAGTTAGATTTGTAATTTATGCAAATTTATCGAAATTTTTGCAAATAATCCGAAAGAGTGAAATCTTCGACCTCGCCCAAAGTGAGACCGAAGATGCCACCTGAAATCGAGATGAAGTCGATTGCTTGACGAATCTGAGAGTTCTTTTACAACGCAACTACTTCTGTCATGCTCCACTTGCTTCCTTCCTTCGGCACCTCTCCTGTTAAAAGCCAAGGGGACCACTGCGTGACGGTGCAGCAAGTCGGTTTCTTCAATCGCGTCGGGGCGGTATCATCCTCATCCGAATCCGTCTCGCGGGATCAGTTTCGGCAGTTGCTCGGGGGCATTCCCACTTCGAGGGACCGCGTTCTATTTTTGGAGTCATATCTCGGAATATCTCTTACCGATGACAAGATCGAGGGGCTTTCGTAGTGGGGCAGCTCTAGACGTCGTTCGGCTGAATTTCGGTAAATTTGCATATTGTGCAAATTTCCCTAAAATTAAAACCCCTATTTACTCACCCTTGATACCTCATCCTTCGACTGACTGATCGAGACCGGTTTCTACTTGAGCAGGTGAATCATTTCACGCTCACCTCCCGGCTTGTGGGAGAGGTGACCCAGCGTCACCCAAGGCCCTTCACGAGCTATGACACCTTGTATCGCCGTCTACGGGGCTTGTGCGATGCGGGCTATCTGCGACGGCGGTCTATGCTCTGGAACCGGGAGCACTACTATCTTCTCGGAACAAAGGGCGTTCAGTTCCTAAAATCTCAGAACATTGCGGTCAATAGGCGAGCGACTGTTTCGGTGAGCGATACGCTCCAACGCCACGAATATGAAGTGTCGCGCTTCTGGATCAAGTTCTGGTGGGACTGCGAGCGGGCCGGGTATGCGGTAAAGCGCTTCTGGCGTGACGGCACTCTTGCCTTTTCCCGCGCGGGACGGGGCTATCAAGTTATCCCTGATGGTGCCATGCTCGTTGAGATAGAGGGAAAACGTGTTCTGGTTTTATTGGAACTCGACCGGTCCACTCATCCGGCCCGAGCGAAACGTTCCAACGCAAAGAGTATCCAGCGTAAGATCCAACGATATCTTGATACCCGCGCCCAGCTTTACACGGCAACCCCTCTCCGGGCTTCTTCTCCCCAACGAGTTCTGGTGCTGTTTGCGTGCGCTTCTGAAGCGCGTATCACCTCACTGGGATCACTTCTGCCCCAGGCGTCTAAGCGGTGGACCAAATCGCCGGAGTTTTTCCTCACCGCACAGACTCGATGGATCGACGAAGAAAACCGATCCGCCACCGGTTGGCGATATCGCTCAGAGAACCTGCTCCACACCTCCATCTGGACGCCAGATGATCGAGGGCCTCCTCAAGCCTTGATGCCGACCGGTATTACACAGGCTGCTCTTCCTTTTTAACCCATTTTCATGTCAGACCGACCATCCTTTGAACACTTCTCCGCTTCTGTCACATCTTCTGAAACTCCGCCAATCAATCCCAAACTCCAAAAGCACCGTATTCGAGTGCTCAACGATACATTCCGCACAACGCTTACGGGCGGACGTGTCGTCATGACGGCCTCCATAGCCAATTTGGGTGCCGTAGCTCAGCACGAAATCTTGGAGAAAATCCAAACCTTCCGGGATTTCACTCCGGACAATGACCCGCATGAGGAACACGACTTTGGATCGATAGATCATGAGGGAAAAG
Organism: Verrucomicrobiota bacterium; assembly: GCA_020630835.1. Lineage (GTDB taxonomy): Bacteria > Verrucomicrobiota > Verrucomicrobiia > Verrucomicrobiales > DEV007 > Arctic95D-9. Next base: position 3,008 of record JAHDIL010000025.1, on the reverse strand, counting down.
CGGTCTTCTGGAAGATCGATTACTATGATCTAGATCTCCAATATGGCTCGCCAAATCCGGCCGATCCGTCCGTGACGAGTCGGGTCTTGACGGTGATGTTTTCTGAGGATTATTGAAAGAAAGCACGTATCTATCAGGGCCACTAACTAATTCCCATTAGTCCTTGACAACGAATGGCTCGCCTTTGTATACCTTCATGATCATGGCTCTCTATTGTTATAAAATTCATGGTCACGAGTTCGTTCGGGACGTGGTAGCTTCTACTTCCCCCTCTCTTGATTCTGTCCCGATTGAAGATCAGCCGGAGTTGTTGGACAAGCCGGTGCTCTTGGAAGGAGAAGACCTGAGTAAAGCCCTGTTTTTGTTCGGAATTACACAATCTGAACTTGAAAACAAAATAGATGCTGACGGTTTTTCTATTTCCGCGGCGAGCGGCTGCTGCAAGCCCCCTGATTGGCGATGGTCTTCAACTCGCTAGCTTACAGATTCTAGCTTGTTCGATCCATTTTCCGCGCTACATCATAAAAGATAGAGCCGAAAAGGTCGCGTTGCTTACGTTTGCTTTGGAATCGGGGGCCTGCTGAAAGATGCGAGTGAGTGCTCCTCAGAGTTGAACAGGACATCGGATGGCGTTTGGGTGAACCTTTCGTTGCAGCGTTCGGATGGTAAGGGGAAGCTGTCTCACAGATGAGTGGGAGCCGTGAATACCGAGAAGCTTTTGAGGATTTTGATATAGGTTGGCACGCTGGCAGGGCGGTTGCTATTGGTTGCCACTTACTATTGGTTGCGACGTATGGTTGCCACTTAGATTCACGTGAGGAACCACTTTATAAAAACAAAAAAGCTGTTCCATTTTCCTTGCCCTGAAATATCGCCCTGTAAGGTATTCAGATTAATGTCGAAAACTTCACCAGAGGACAGAGAGAGCCCGTAAAAACCTTCTCCCTCGCACGAAGTCAGAACAATAATATCTCTCGGTAACTGATAGTTTTCCCATGCAAATTCAGTAACACGCCGCATATCTTCTGATGGTTCCGAGATGTCCATCAATTCTTCTAGGGAATTCCCCCCCGACACCAGAGGCATCTTATACACACTCAGGAAGGCAAAGACTTCAGTATTTTCCGAAACTCCAAGTGCGATTAGCTTTTGCTGGGCTCCATTGGCATTTTCACGAAAAAATGTTCCTGGCTGTTTGTGCATTAGTGATTCGATATCAACCGGAATCTTCATCATCTTCTAATTTGTTGTGCGCGATCTTTCCAATATTGAACCCTATCAACATTAAATGCATCACGGTTTACAGGATAATCAGGGTGTTGATTGTTACCATATGGATGTAGCGCCTCCCGTCCTCGTCCAGATGGTGTTGACAAGTGGGTATCTGTATTTATTTCAAAAAGTGAGCCACGTCCATCTTGTCTGCTGTGGTGCAGATCGATTCGGACGAGTTTTCCGTCAACCATAACCCTCGGTGCTCGACCGGCTTGAGCATGTTGTAGATTAGTCAACCCATTCCATTTTAAATTCCAATCGATGTCCCTTTGGTATACTTGGTAAGATTGCCCTGTCCCATCGGCAGCAGGTGCTTTCCATTTTGTTCGTTTCGTAAAAATCCCGCCAGAAACAGTTTGAGTCTCGCTAAAAGGAGATGCCTGATCGGGATACCCATGCTTTTCATAAACCGAGATTTTCGCCTCTTCCTTTGTTTTTCCCTGAGCACGAAGTTCTCGATAATACTTCCTCGCCTCGACGCAATTTGCACCTTGGTTGTGCACTAAAATTTCTGGACCGTCCGCATTAGGCGAAACGAAATACGTATGATGGCCAGCAACCTCGAAGTTGTAAGTCGTGAATCGCTCACCATCAGCCGCTAGGCGCTGTCCAATGGATCCAACAACAGCTGTCTCACCCTCTAGCGCGAGCAGTCGCTCTCCAACCTGCAGCTCAGCCATCGGCACCCATGCTTGGCGGGTCTGCGACCAGAACGGGTGCTCTTTCGTCCCAACGATCGTTGCTTCACTAGCAAGAGCCAATTCAATTAGCTCCGTCGGATGAGTGTAAATGAGCGCCACCACAGGCTTGAGAGCTGGTGGACCGCGACCACTCTCGGGCATCGACCAGACGAGATCATCAACCTCGATATCTTCAATCGGTTTCAGACCAATATCAGTAGAAACGAGTGTGCCTGCCACGAAGCAGGTCGCGATGGTTTCTTTGACAGCTTTCTCCGTCAGCTCTGATTGCGTTTTTGGGTTAAGACGACTGATCTTCTTATCGAGCAACTTCTCGCCCGCCTTGGCAATACCTCGCATTTTCGCCAGTCCGTAGATCTCTAAACCAGAAGCGATCAGTTTGACCTGACTATCGGGAATACCCGCTGCGCGTGCCGCTGCTTTCAGAGTTTCGGCCGCTGCAAAGGCACCAGTCGCCTGCGCAAGTTGGACGCTGCCATATTTGGCGAGGATCTTGGAAGCTTCCTTAACAGTATATTTGGTGGTCAGCTTCTTGATCGCCACAGCCGACATGCCGACACCACTAGCAACAGCAATCACATCGGCAGTTGTTTCGACAGTCTTTATGGAAGCAAGAGTGACTTCCAGAGTCTTGATGGTGCTGTCCAGTGACGCTGTTGTGTTGGCTCCAACCTCTAGGCTCTCGACAAAGTGCGACTTGGGTGCCTGAATCGCTCCATCGAAAATGGAGCTTGGCATGGCGTAGATCTCCATAAGGAGGTCGTCATCAGAGGTGAGAAAAGCCTCGAAGACGGTGTTATCCATCCAGAAATTCCAGTTTTTCTCGGCCTCGATCATTTCCTGCAGGTAGTAAGCGAACTTGACATCGACGACGGCAAGCAGGTCACCAAGTTGCTCTTTGGTGAGATCTCCTGACTCGTATGCCGCACCGTATTCGGCCAGCTCGGTGGTGATGTCCTGTAGCGCCTGGTTGGCATTTTCAAGATTCGCCTCTACGTGCTCCTTCGAGTGGTTGTATTCGAAGACGTTTTC
>JAHDIL010000024.1:10701-11004 GCA_020630835.1 Verrucomicrobiota bacterium | reverse complement strand
CGAAGAGGGGGCGCCCTTCCTGTGCCAATCGTGCCTGCAGCAATGGGAAGCCATGCCGCAAACCCAATGTCAGCGCTGCGGCCAAGACTACCCAGGGCGCGACATCCAGCCAGATAGCTGTCCCAATTGCTCAAACCGGGCACTCCACTTTTCATTCGGCACGTCAGCATATCGTAGCAATGATCATTCTCGCAAACTCATGCACGCTCTCAAATATCAGCGCCAGCTCCACCTGGCGGAGACATTCGGACACCTGATGAGCTGCCTTTGGGACGACCCGCGTCTGTCGAGCCGACCACACTG
>JAHDIL010000024.1:2918-10691 GCA_020630835.1 Verrucomicrobiota bacterium | reverse complement strand
CGTGCCACTGCACCCTAAAAGACTGCGAGACCGCCGCTTTAACCAGGCCGCCGAACTAGCGAAAACATTCGCTAAAACCGCACCCAACGGCATTACCATAAGCCTTGAGATGAAGCTCATACGCCGAACCCACTTCCGCGAGCGTCAAGCGCAGCTCGAACGCGCCGATCGGTTGCAAAATGTGAAAAACTCTTTTCAGCTCACACGACGAGGAGCTCGTTTTGCCCTCCCAAAAAAGGCAGGAATCTTATTGCTCGACGACGTCATGACCACCGGAGCCACCCTTTCCGAGTGCGCAAAAGTCCTGCGCCCGATCACAAAAAAGGCCAATCTTGCGGCGATCAGCGCGCTCCGAGGCTGAAGTAGTGAGAAGAAAGGGCCGGCGAAAAATCACTCGTATCCCCCTGCTTTCGCGCGATGAAAAAAGGAGCTAAGCAAGCTCAATTGCTGAGGCAACAGGCTTGAACGCAGCAAAGAGAGCGAAAAAATAAGAGGCCGCAATCGCTGTGAAGCCCAGCTAAAAGCTACTTCAGGCCTACTTAACTCTATCAGAGTAAACGAACTTCCGCATCTGCCTTGCCCAGCTATTTCGCAATCGCTACACTAGGTTTTCGGTTGAGAACAAAGCGTTATCCGCTACTTTCGCCCCCGCTTCGTCTGCTTTGGCCAAAAGCCCACGCTCTTTCTAAAAAGCAGCGCGCAGCCACACCTCATGAACTCGCTACTATGGGTATTTTCAAAAAACGCTCTTTCAAATCGCTTGGCAACAAGAAACAAGACATGCCCGAGGGCCTATGGACAAAATGCCCATCGTGTGGAGCCATTATCGATGAGATTTCGCTGAGTCAAAGGCATCGTGTCTGCCCCAAATGTGAGCACCACTTCACACTCACCCCCCACGAACGGGTAGAAATGTTGCTCGACGCCGAGAGCTTCGAGGAAATGGATCCAGACCTCGAAGCTGTCGATGCCCTAGGCTTCAAAGGATATCTCGATAAAGTGAAGAACTATCAAAATAAAACGAAGCTGCGAGATGCTGTCCTCACCGGCCGTGGAGCCATTCATGGCAAGCCAGTCACCTTAGGCGTGATGGACTTTCGCTTCCTGGGCGCCAGCATGGGCTCCGTAGTAGGGGAAAAGCTAACGCGCCAGATAGAGGTCGCTACAGAGGAAAATCGAGCTGCCCTCATTGTCAGCTCATCCGGCGGGGCCCGTATGCACGAGGGCATTCTCAGCCTTATGCAGATGGCCAAAACTAGCGGTGCCTTAGCTCGACATCATGAAAAAGGGCTACCCTATATCGCTATCCTCACCCACCCAACAACCGGCGGAGTAACCGCAAGCTTTGCCACACTGGGCGACATCAATATGGCAGAGCCTGGCTGCATGATTGGCTTTGCTGGGCCTCGTGTCATTAAAGAAACGACTCACCAAGACCTACCAGAGGGATTCCAGACAGCTGAGTTTCTTCTCGAACATGGACTGATCGATCGCATCACACCCCGAGGCCAGATGAGAGATGAACTCGGCCAGCTTCTCGATTTCATGCTTCCGCGCTAGAAACGGCGGACCTTTCTCAAAAGCATCCCGTTGAAAGAGATACATTAAGCCGAGGCTGTCATCCCAGCAGAGCCAGAGGCTGCGACCAGGCGCTCCCAGACAAGCCGCCCAAATAGGCCGCCACAACATCATTGCCTGCCACACCTCAGGATAAGAGTGGGTTGCGGGTATGAACTAAGGTCACCAGGGATTCTCACCCCTAGTGAGAGCAGAAAAAACGACTTCTCGAACCTTTTCGCAACGAGCGCGGATTAGTCTATCCGGTGCCCCTGCGTCTCCGACGGATAAAGGGAGTGCACAGCCCCCTGACTGGCGGATACTAGCCTTTCTTCAAGAAAATCACGCAAATAAAGTCAAAAAACCATGTGCCGCCGCAACATTGTATCGTAACTTCATGGGTGGGATGCCCCATTCTGGGCAGCTCACCAAGTTATTACTAACATGAAAAAGCTACTAGCGATTACGATATTGGCTCTTTTCGCCTTCGCACCAGCGATGGCTAAAGAGGTTGTATACATCGCCGGCATGACCGGCGTCACATGAGGCGGCTGCAAACGATACGTCAGTTCGGCGTTCGGTGGTCTAACAGGGGTTTCCGATGTAAAAATCGAGCCCGGTGAAGAGTCAGGCACTCAAAAAATTACCGTCACATCAGACGGCTCCGAGTCAATCACAGCGGTTCAAGCCGTTGAAGCACTTGGCGATAAAGTCGACCGTTACGTCCTCGTAACATGGTCAAAAGAAGCAGCTGAGGGGTAACCCTGAAAGCTCTACGCGTAGTTTCTCAATAGAAACTAACTTTCAAAAACCCTCAGCCAGTAAAGGCTGAGGGTTTTTTGTTGCATCGCTATTTTGGGTGACCAGCCGTGCCCAAAAGCCTCGCAAAGACCAGCATCCCTAAAGAATCTCCTCTGATCGCGCTAAACGCGGAAAATGCCAAATTCTATCAGTGACTAGAGTTCAAGCGGAGGAGCAATCACGCACCCCCTCTAAAGCCCGGGAGACAGCATCAATCCCAAAACACTCCCATTCCAGGCTGCTCTCCTACAACGAAATGAGAACGTTGTTTTACTGGCACCACAATGCTACCATCATTAAAATTAAGTGCGCCATGCCATGAAGCGAATATTTTTAATACTACTTTCCGTCTTACTTTGGCCCCCTACTATCGGAACAGCCGCTGAAACACTGCTCAACAAAAACCAAAAAATCCTTTTTTTGGGAGACAGTATTACTCAAGCGGGAGGGTATGTAGCGAACTTCGAAGCCTGGTTGGTGCAGAAATTTCCCGAGAACCGATTCACCGTTTTTAACGGCGGTCTAAGTAGTGAAACCGTCTCGGGACTAAGCGAGGAAGGCCACGCCAGTGGAAAGTTTCCGCGCCCCTGCCTTTTCGAACGATTGGAGAGAGTTCTAAGCAAAATACAGCCAGATCTCATCATCGCATGCTATGGGATGAACTGCGGCATTTACAAGGAGCTGGAAGAGGATAGATACGTTCGCTACCGCAACGGCATTCTTCGCTTGCGTGCAGCCGCCCGACAATACGAAGCCGAAATCATCCACGTGACTCCGCCTATTTTCGACAACCACGGCAAAGCCGGGTTTGATTACGACCACGTGCTTACAACATATAGCTCCTGGCTTGTAGCACAACGAGAGCAAGGATGGCATGTCGCAGATCTTCATTCCGAAATGCGAACAAAAGTTGACCAAAAAAAGAAGCAAGAGCCCGGATTTACCGTGCAAAAAGACCGAATCCATCCCAACGACGAAGGCCACTGGATGATAGCTCAATGTCTCATTGCTTATTTCGGAGACCACACCTCTGCCAAATTTGCCTCTGCTCGACAACTCCTCACTGATTCAAAACTAAAAGCCATCAATCAGCGAATGCGCATCTATCAAAAAGCGATTCACGCAGAAACGAAACCCCTGCGCCCCAACGTCCCCCAAGGCGGCACCCTTGAGTCAGCCACTGCTGAAGCCAGCCAGTTCGAGCAGCACATTTATGGCAATTCCACAGTTGAAAGCGCACCCCATAGATCAGAGCGCTAGACTGTAGACCAAAAAATCGAAGCACCCTCCGCTCTTCCAAACCTACAAAACGCTCTCGCAATCTCGGCGTTCCGCTCGGTAATAATATCCTAACTGAACACCAAGTTTTCACACACCGTTGGTCGCTGTCTAAAAGAGCCTTTTTCTGGACTACATTCCTCACTCACCAAGAGTGATCGATAGGCTGTCCAAAACAGGCTTTGAAGCATTTTCCGTAGTGTCCTCGATGCGGAACTCAAAAGAAAAGGCGAACCCCTCAGGCAAGCCAGTTAAATCAATGGATGCCGGCGCGCGCTCAACTTGCTTAGCAAACCCCTCGGTGCCGCTATATTTCTCCTTGGCCTCCTGCCACTCGGACCAATGGTCAATTTTTCCGCTATTATTGGTATCGACTCCTACGCGGACCTCCACCTTTTCCACCCAGGGGCCCGGACTGATATAATCAGTCTCCATCTGAGTCACCAAGTAGAACTGGCCTTCAGCAAAAATAATATCGGGGTCAGGATGGCCCTGCCCTACATTACCACAAAAACGGAACTGCTGATCCATACCGTTGGCCGTAAACCACGCAACGCTCATGGCCTTACTCCCTACGGTGCCCTTAGGATGAAAATCACCGAACAGATAATACTGTCCGCCAATGGCGATAGCAGCCCAATCTCCGTAGGCATCTTGCTTAGGCTCATGCACTTCATATCTGGCAGTGTTACTCGTGAAATCGGGATGCTCTTTTTTCCAGTGCGGATGCTCATAAGTCTTAAACACGCCAGTGGGATTCGTTCGTTCATCTACCGCCGGCTTCTGGATTACGAAATCTTTAATGCCATCATCGCTGACGGCACGCCCCGCCAAGGGAGAGTCCCACGAATGAGTCTTGGCTTCAATAGGACTCCAGTCCTCATAAATAATGTTAAAGTTTCCGTCCCGATCACGTATGACGGCCGCATCAGACCCATCGGATGGGTCGGCAAAAGCCAGCCCCATATCCTTACCAGGTTTGCCATCCGTTAGATCCTCATCAATGATCAGATGCGGATCCTGATCGTTGGGATGATCGTAGTAGATATACGCTTTCCCGTCAGCATATTCGGCGCTGACACACCAGCGACCCAGAGACTTATGCTCCCCTCGACTAGTCTCGTCCAGAACCGGCCCAAAGTGCTCCCAGCTTTTCATATCACGACTGCGAAAGGCATGATACACGCCTTCTCTGAGTCCGAAAAACCAGTAGTCACCTGGACCAACTCTAAGAAGAATGGGGGCATCCCCGGCCTTGCTAGGACCAATATTGCTCACGGGCTGCCAGTTCAACCAATCGTCACTTTGCTTAATCGTAATCGATTCTACAGAACGTTTAGTTTTAAAGGTGAGGTTTTTACTCGTAAAGCTTCCATGCTTGGCCAATGGCGAAGCATGGCCGTTCACAAATTCCAGTCCTTCACTTTCGGCCGCGAACTCGTGCCATTCTTTATCGGTATCAATGAGCCGTTCTTCGCTCTTAACGACAGGCGTGGTTAGAAGCAGTGCCGCCATCAGTTTTGTAATTGATAAATACTTTCGTTCCATAGTAGTTTTCGGTGCTACACCAACGATCGAACAGTCTCCCGTTGCTTCAATGTCTAATCTAGCTAATACCGTGAAGACAATCAGCCGCACGAATGCGTATGAACGCGAATGCGTATATCTGACCAGCCGCTTGTTGGAGCGCTGGCACTACATCTTACTCGCGGTAGAGAAATCCGTTGCAGAACCTCCTCACTGCGTTTTTCGCCTGGGCATGCTTTCGGTAGCCTTGATCCCGTCGCGCAAGAGGCCGCCTACTTTGCCAGAGAGACATAGATAATGATCGGAGGGTAAGCCTTCATAGGTAATGAATTAATTTCACTAACGGGAGGATCATTGCTGCACTTAAAAGCCACAGTTACTTCGTCAATTCCATCAAACATTGCTACATGCTACTTGACCTAAAGAGGGTGCCGAAACTGCAGGCTATGCTAAAACCCCAACGACTCTAACATTACTTTATTTTTTCAGAAGTATTTTCAAAATCGGGATAAAACAGGGGCTTAGAATATCCTCGTATAAACCCCTAGATAACCCTACACACTTCTGCTAGGGTTTTTTATGCGAAACAATCGGCTCTCGTTCACCTTATCCCTGATCTGTTCCCTCTTTGGCATCGTCTCCTTTGGCGCTCCTGAATCCCTCGACATTACGGAAGGAAAAAAGGCACTCCCAATGTCAGGTGAATCGTTCAAAGTCAACGGTCGCGATGCCTTTCTAATTCTGCCGGAAAAAGCGTCAAAAAATACTCCTTGGGTTTGGTATGCTCCAACTCTCAGTGGTCTGCCTGCAAGCACTGAAGTTTGGATGTTTAACAAATTCCTCGCACAAGGGATTGCCATCGCAGGGATCGATGTCGGAGAGTCCTTTGGCAGCCCTGATGGTCGGAAAGGCTTTAGTGACCTCTATCAATACCTCACCACTCAAAGAGGACTTGGACCTAAACCGTGCCTCCTTGCCCGCAGCCGCGGTGGCCTCATGCTCTATAACTGGGCTGTTGAAAACCCAGAAAAAGTCTCTGGGATCGCAGGCATCTACCCCGTTTGCAACATCGCCAGCTATCCCGGTATCGAACGAGCATGCGCTGCCTACAACATGACATCTGCGGAGCTCGAGAAAAATCTCGATGCCAACAATCCTATCTCTCGCCTCAAACCCTTGGCGGAAAAAAGGGTCCCACTCTTCCACATCCACGGGGATATCGACAAACCCGTCCCTTATGAAGAGAACACGAAAATTCTTATGGAGAATTATAAGAAGCTCGGCGGACCTTGCGACCTCGAACTCGCCGCAGGGCAAGGCCACAACATGTGGAACGGCTTCTTTCAATCAGAAACATTGACTGCCTTTGCGATCCATCGCGCTCTTGGCAAACCCTACAAAGAGTAGCAGAAGAAGCGCGATTTCATACCTTCACCCTAAAGGCTTGCCGAACTGAAGATCTCAGCAGATTTCGTCTCGCCCTATCGTAGCTCGGATCAACAGGATTCCCTCTTATCTAACTCCTCTTTTTAGATTGATACATCCCCGGCCATCCAAGGCTTGATCTTTTCCGCGTTTCGGGTTCCAATGGCGACCTGTCGCCACGCATGATCGAAACCACTTCTCTTTCCAAAAGCTACTATGGCCGGTTAGCGGTCGACAGCCTGGACTTCTCAGTGGATAAGGGAGAAACGGTTGGATTCCTTGGCCCCAATGGCGCGGGAAAAAGCACAACACTGAAGATGCTGACTTGCTTTTTGGCTCCTTCCTCGGGCACAGCGACGGTGGGAGGGCACAGCATCGAGAAAGACTCATTAAAGGTCCGGCAGACCGTGGGTTACATGCCGGAGAATGTGCCGCTCTATCCAGATATGCGTGCGGGTGAATATCTGGAGTTTCGCGGACGGCTCAAAGGCCTACACCATCGAGACTGTCGCCAGCGGATGGCCGAGGTAATGGATCTCTGCGACCTGACTCAGGTTTCGAAAAAGATGATCGGCGCTCTGTCGAAGGGATTTCGCCAACGGGTAGGTCTAGCAGACGCCCTGATCCACCGCCCTGAACTGCTTATCCTCGATGAACCAACGAATGGCCTGGACCCGAATCAGATCCGTCAGGCGCGAGATTTAATTCGACGACTGGGTGAGGAGTATACGGTGCTGGTCTCCACGCATATTCTGTCTGAAGTAGAGAAGATAAGCGACCGTGTCGTCATCATTGACCGAGGTAAGATCCGTGCTTCTGAAAGCCCAAAAAGCTTGGTGAGACGGCTCTGCCAGCAGGAGGAGCTTCGGATCGAGCTCAAGGCTACTGAAAAGCAAGTGCGCGCCCTGGTGAATGGGCTGAGTAAGGTGGAGATCTCTTCCTGCGATCCCCTACCCGATGGCTGGCTGGAGATCACACTGGGCACGAGTGGCCCGAGCGATCAGCGGGAATCCATCGCCATAGCGATTCAGGAAAAAGGCTGGCCTTTGCGCGAGCTCGCCAGTCGGACTGCCTCGCTAGAGGATGCCTTCTTAGAAGTAGTCTCCACTCCAAGAAAGGACCCATCCTCATGAGAGCCTTTCTTGTTCTTCTTAGCAAAGAATGGCGATCTTTTTTTCTGTCGCC
>JAHDIL010000024.1:0-2908 GCA_020630835.1 Verrucomicrobiota bacterium | reverse complement strand
GCCCCTTGCCTTTTCGCTCTTGGCGCTTTTCACGTTCCTCAATGGATGGTTGTTCGTGAGCCTGATCAATGTCGCTCGTTTACAGTCGAGTTCACGCAGTCTGGTCTATTCCTTTTTCGAGTCCGGCTGGTTCTGGATGGCGCTGCTTACGCTTTTCCCTGTGCTGACGATGCGCTTGTTTGCCGATGAGAAACGCACAGGAACGATAGAGGGATTATTCACGGCACCAGTGACTACGAGTCAGGTGCTACTGGCTAAATTTTTCGCAGTATGGCTGAGCTATATCTTACTGCTTACTCCTATCTTTCTTTTCTTTCTTTTGTTGAATCTGTTCTTGCCAGTAGGGGCTGGAGTCCATTTCGGTGAGCTTTGCAGCGCCCTGCTCGGGCTCATTCTCATCGGAGCGCTCAACCTCGCGCTGGGGACGCTAGCTTCATCCCTGACAAATCATCAGATGATCGCAGCGATGGTGGCTTTTGTATTTGTGATGCTGCATTATTTCCTGGGATTCATGCACCAGTTTAGCGTAGTTCCAGATTCCTCCTGGACGAGCGCTCTCACTCATTTCTCCAGCTCCGAGCATATGAAACAATTGAGTGCGGGACTGCTCGATACGCGCGCGATACTCTATTACATTAGCTTCACGGCTCTCGTGCTTTTCCTCAATTTTCATGTTCTTGAAGCTCGCAAGTGGCGAGCCTGACAGACTGCGACTGGATCATGAAAAACGATAACTCTCAAAAGAAAGCCTCGAAACCTTGGTTGCGCCTTGCTGAAGTCGTGCTGCAGATCGTATTGGCGTTTATCCTCTTTCTGCAGGTAAACTACCTCAGCTGCCGCCGAAATGAGGCCTGGGATCTTTCACGCGACCAGCGTTTCACCCTCAGCCCGGCCACGGAGCAGGTGATCGGTCAGATCGGTGAGCCTATCACCCTCGTGCTTGCCTTTCTGTCCTCCTCGCCAATTTATGAGGAGGTCAGAGCTTTGGCGGCTGAGTATGATCGCCTGGGTAAGGGGCAGGTGCATTTGGAATCGCTCGATCTCAGTCGAAGCCGGGACCGTATGCTAGAGCTAGAGAGCCTCTACGGCGTCAAGTTCAACGGAGATCAACTACTAGTGCTGGGACCTGAAAACCGCTTCAAAGTCTTGCGCAGTGAGGACCTCCTTATCTCTGAAACCGCTGATGGCCGCATCTCGCAATTTGTCGGCGAAGAAAGAGTTTCCTCATCTATCCTGGAGCTGATCGAAGGTCGCGAGCGTCGTATCGCCTTACTAGCAGGAGACCGCCCTTCCGATGAGCTGGCGGCGGTAGCATCTCGACTCATACCTTTCATCGAGGCTCAAAATGGCAGACTAGAAACTCTAAATCTAGAGGACAAACAACGTATCCCGGCAGACTTGGACTGCCTCCTTATACTAGGAAATACCACCGACCTAACAGACCGGGAAGCGGCGCTGCTAGAGCAGTCATGGATTCGATCTCAATTTGGTGTCGTTTGCGCCCTTGATCCTGGAGCCACAACCCCCAACCTCGACGGTTTCCTCCGCAGCGTTGGTCTAGGCCCGCGCCGTGACCGAGTGTTAAGCGTAGTCGAGATCCCCGGCATGGCCGCACGCAAAAGCCTAGAGGTCCCCGTAGTGCTGCTCCCAAGTGAAGCGGTGACCAAAGACATGGGAGCGATGACGACGAGGTTCACTGGATTAACCCGATCCATCAATGTGCTTTTTGAGGATGACCTACTGTTGGCTGAAAACATTCGCCCCATCCCTCTCGCCGCTGCTAGTGAGGGCTTTTGGGGCGAGACTGAATACCAAGAGGAACAGCTAAGCTACAATCCTGACCGCGACACCGGCGCTCCGGATCTGGTGTTCGTAGCAGGTGCAGTCGAGAGGGGGCTACCGGGAGACGCCAATCTCGAGCGCGGCGCTTCACGCATGGTGGTGATGGGTAATTCTGAGGTGATCTCTGCTGAAAGCCCCAGCCAGCAGGTAGCGGCTGATTTTTTCGTTTCATCGATGAACTGGGTCATGAAACGAGGTGATGGCCTGGGGCTACCGCCACGGAGCCGGGTCGAATTTTCGCTCCCACTTTCCGGCGCTGATTTTGGACGGTTGCAGATCTGGATTCTGTTTGTTTTTCCTGCAGCCTTTTTAGCAGTCGCCGCATTGGTGCTGTGGCGACGGAGAAGATGGTAAACAGTAGAAAGTTAGAACATGCAGCGCTTCTTTTCCCATCCCCTAGCCCTTCTCAGCTTCGCCATTTGTGCGGCAGCGGTAATTATTAAGCAGGTGAATACATCCGACCGCGAGCAGGCGAACCTAGGGGCGACCCGCTCAGAGCTCGTCCTGGGTGTAGCTCAGGATGATGTGCGAGAGATCCGCATCTCGGCTCCTAACTCGCCAGAAATCATTATCGCAGAGCGATCTGGCGCCTGGTTCTTTAAGGCTCCTACCGTCGATCGCGTGCACCCTGAGCAAGTAGCAGGATTACTCACACAACTTACAAGACTGAGGGTGAAAGCTGAGCTGTCTACAGAGGAGACACCCGCGGGCAGCTTTCTTGAGGCTGAAACGGTCCTCGTAGAAGTCTCCACCGGCGAGCCCGGGTCCGGCCCAGATTCGTGGGAGAAGGAGCGCATCAGCTTTGGCCAAACAGCAGCAACGGAGGGCGATGTCTATATGCTGACAGCCGATGGAAGAACAGCATTAGTGCAAACTGGGCTCCGTCAGAACCTCATGCAGGCGCAGGCTCTGCTACTTGATCGTCGCGTCCTCGGGCCACCTGTCTCGTCCATCGTCCAGGTCGCCGTCACGATCGGGCACGAGGAAAATACAAACGAAGCAGAAGATCAAACGGCAGATGTAATCCTCCAGCGGCAGATCGTCCCACAACAAACTGCGTGGCAGC
>JAHDIL010000023.1 GCA_020630835.1 Verrucomicrobiota bacterium | reverse complement strand
GGTAAACTCCTTCGTCCGCGCACTTATCCATGTCCAGTCCTCCTCTGTGCGTGCGGCATTAACGACTAGAAAAAACGCATCTTGATCGAGTCGGTAGAGAAGAAGGTCATCGATAACGCCTGCTTTTTCGTTTAGCAAAAATGTATAATGAGCCTCACCGACTGCCAGGGCAGAGACGTCGTTGGTCAATAGCGTGTCGAGGAATCTCATGGCATCACGGCCGGCCACGCGGATTTGTCCCATATGAGAAATATCAAAAATACCGCAATCGCCTCGAACAGCTTCGTGCTCGGCGACGATGCTGGTGTATTGGATTGGCATATTCCAACCGGCGAAAGGCGCAAATTTTGCCCCCCTAGACTGGTGGAAATCGTGGAGCGGGGAATTGGGCATAGGAGTCTTACTGAGCTATTTTATGGGTTTAACTCTGTCTATACGAACAGGGAGACTTGAGGAAGCGGCAATGAGTGTTACACTTTCTGAATAATTCACAAGGATTGAGCGTTTTCCCGAGATCTTTCCTTGAACCCCGCATCTATGAACTCAGCTTTCGATTATCGAACTTTGCCTGTAATGACGGTTTGCTTACGTCGTTTTTCGTCGGTGTTTTTAGCGCTAGCCTTAGCTGCCAGCGTGATTTTCCCCGCGCAGAAAGTTTCTGCTCAGGACTTTGTCGGGCTTGTCCGTGTCGCGGCGAATAATGCGGGTGGATCAGTAAGAGACTTTTATGCTCAGCGAGATTTCGTGCCGGCTTGGTCGGGAGATCGTATAGGGGCGTTAGCTGATTTTATTCGCGAGTTGAATAACCACGGGCTGCATCCGGAGATTTTTCAGTTTTCTGCTTGGGATCAGCAATGGCGGAACTTAAGCGCTGATCCGCAAACGCGCGCTCAGGTAGAGGTAGGCACCACCCAGCTGGCACTCTTTGTTGTGCAGTCTGCGGCTTATGGTTTGGTCGACCCCTCCAGTTCTCATGGTAAGTGGAAAGAGATCCCGCGACGTGTAGGTGCTCTCGGCTATCTGCAGGCCGCTATGAAGCAGTCGCCGAATCGCATGGCTCGGTATCTCCTGGATCATGTGCCACCTCAGGATAAACGGTATCGCGATATGCTGGGTGCTCTGGCGAAATATCGTAAGATTGAGGAATTTGGCGGCTGGCGGCCCTTATCCAATCCCGGAAAAATCGTCAGTGTAGGTATGCCTTACGAGCAAATTGGGCTTTTGCGCTCGCGTCTGCAAGCGGAGGGAGATCTGCCTTCGTTCACGGGGCAATATCGCTCCAACACACTCGATCAGACTACCTCAGACGCCATTAAGTCCTTTCAGTTCCGCCACGGGATCGAGCCCGATGGAGCGATTGGGCCTCAGACGCTAGGAGAGCTGAACGTGTCGGTGCGCGATCGAGTGCAGGCTTTGGTGATCAATATCGATCGCCTGCGCTGGATGCCTCGCAATTACGAGAAAGAAGAGCATGTGGAGGTAAACATTGCTGAAAGTGCCCTCCGACTTTTTCGAAACGGGAAACAAGTGACTGTGATGCCAGTGATCGTGGGAGTGAAGGGCAAACATCAGACGCCAGTGTTTCACGGCAACATAGATTACCTCGTCTTTCGCCCGTATTGGAACATTCCGCTCTCGATCGCAAAAAAAGAATTGTTCCCCAAAGCGATTCAGAATCCCGAGGGCTACATGAGCCGGAACAATTATCAAATCGTGAAAGGCTATTTTGATTCCCCAGATGCGGTTTTTCCTAACACGCCTGAAAACTTGAGCAAAGTGGAGGCTGGCCGTCTGCTCATGCGTCAGTCAAGCGGGCCTAACAACTCTTTGGGGCTTGTGAAATTTATCTTCCCCAACGATTCATCAGTTTATCTGCACGATACACCTGATCATTCCCTTTTTGAGCGAGCAGATCGGGATTTTAGTCATGGCTGCGTCCGAGTTTCACGCCCTGATGAGCTTGCTTTTCATTTGCTTCAGAGGAATGGGCAATGGGGTATCGATCGAGTGCGACAATCCATGCATGATGAGCAAAATCCAAATAGTCGAGAGAACCTGAAGCAGAGCATGCCGGTTTTCCTCAATTATTGGACTTCAACCGTGATGAATGATGGGCGTGTGAGATTCGATCAGGACATCTATAGTCACGACTTGGCGATGAAGCAGAAGTTTGGCATCGCTCAGTAGTTTTTTGAAGCGTCGTCGGTGGCGAGATGCCAGCTACGAGCTAACTAGCCGAACGGTCTGTGCTATCCCGCCTCGCTTCCGCAAGTATCCCTGACATTGAACTGCGGTCTCGAGAAGCAGAAGCAAGCTCTTAAGCGTTGCCTGGGAACTCTTCTTAACAAAAGGGGAGGTGCTTTTAGCGAGTGGACGGTTTGGCGGTAAAGGCATCTGCCCTACATTTCCCAATAAAAAAAGCTAAGCTCCGTGATGGAAACTTAGCTCTTTAAAAGGGATTCTCTAAAATAATCTCAGCCGAGATTTTCAGTAATTCGTCGGCATACTTCTTCGACATTGTCTCGGCTGTTGAAAGCCGATATCCTAAAGTATCCCTCACCGGCAGCACCGAAGCCCGAGCCAGGGGTGATGACCACGTTTGCTTTTTCTAACATTTGGTCAAACATCCCCCAAGAGTCGATGCCCTCAGGGCAACCGACCCAAACGTAAGGCGCGTTTTCGCCGCCGTAAACAGGGAGGCCTAGTTTCTCGCACGTTTCACGGAGTAAAGCAGCATTCTCCATATATCCCTTAATGAGAGCGCTTACCTGTGCTTTCCCTTCTGGAGAGAAAACTGCGGCGGCGCCGCGCTGCACGGGGTAGCTGGCTCCGTTGAACTTCGTGCTATGGCGACGGGACCAAAGAGGATGCAGAGGGTGGCTATCACCTTTGGCATCAGTCCCCATGATAGTTTTCGGCACTACGGTGTAGGCGCAGCGCACGCCAGTGAATCCGCCATTTTTGCTGAAGCTACGAAACTCGATGGCACAGTCTTTGGCGCCTTCGATTTCATAGATCGACTTGGGCACGGAGTCATCCTGCACAAAAGCCTCATAGGCTGCGTCGTAGAGGATGATGGCATTTCGTTCTTTCGCATAGGCGACCCATTCTTTTAGCTGTTCTCGTGTCGCGGTCGCTCCTGTTGGGTTATTGGGATAGCATAGATAGACTAGATCTACATCCTCTGCCGGGATAGTCGGAACGAAGTTGTTTTCGGCTGTGCAGGGGAGATAGACGAGACCTTCGTAGGCGCCAGACTCGTCGGCCTCACCGGTGTTTCCTACCATCACATTTGTATCTACATAAACTGGGTATACAGGATCAGTGATGGCGATTTTGTTTCCTTTGCCAAAGATGTCGAGAATATTCCCTGTATCGCACTTGGAGCCATCAGATACGAAAACCTCATCAGCAGAGATTCCCAGGCCGCCGTATTGGTTTTCAACGATGGCGTCGCGCAGGAAGTCGTAGCCCTGCTCGGGGCCGTAGCCGCGAAAGGTAGAGGAATCACCCAGCTCATCCACGGCGTCGTGCATGGCCTTACGGCATGCCTCGGGTAGGGGTTCGGTGACGTCGCCGATGCCGCAGCGGATCAGCCTTGCGGCGCCCTCCGGATTTGCTTCGGTGAACGCCTTGACGCGTCGAGCGATCTCTGGAAATAAGTAGCCAGCTTTTAGTTTTAGATAATTATCGTTGATCGTAGCCATGTCTGAATGAAGTGGAGTAAACCAGCGATAGATGACGGCTTCCTCCGGTTGAGGCAACGGATTTTTAGGAAAAAATAGGAGCTTATCGTTGCGTCTTTTCGCGCTAGCGTATCTTGCTGGAAAACCGCAACCATGGAAAAACTAAACGAGAGGCCTCCTGTTGTCGGCCAGGGAATCATCCTGACCGAAGAGAAGAGAGGCCATGTATTTCAGATTCGAATGAAAAACGGACATCGAGCCTACGCCGTGCTGGAGAAAAAAGGACCGAGTTTACCAGATGGCGATCTCTCGGGAGCTACCGTCGAGGTCGAATTTTCGCCCTACGATATGAGCCGTTGTAAGATCAGCGCCTTCAGAGAGGAAAGGGAGAGTCTTGGAAACGGGGCAATCTAGCTCGTGCCGCAAGATTCTATACTGTGGACTGTGGAACCTAGAGACTTTTCTGCAGATGTTGCCTAACGAAAAAGAGGAAAACGCTGGTAACGTGCAGAGGGCTACTTAAAGGTTCACTGTTCCCATCGCATTAATTTTACCTAGTATGTCAGCTTTATTGGAAGTGAAACACCTTGAGACAAGTTTTGCGACTCGGGGCAGTCTGATCAAAGCAGTTGATGGGGTTTCATTCTCTTTGGAAAAAGGCCAGACGATGGGGATCGTGGGGGAGTCTGGGTCTGGAAAGTCTGTCACGTGTTATTCGTTGCTCGACCTTATCCCTCGCCCTCCGGGTCAAATTGATGGGGGCAGTGCGCTATTCAAAGGGCGCGATTTACTACAGATGAGCGAATCGGAACTCCGCTCGATTCGTGGCCGAGAGATTAGCTTCATTTTTCAGGATCCGATGACATCTTTGAACCCTTTTATGAAGGTGTCTTCACAGCTGACCGAGCCGCTGCGCATTCATAGAGGCTTTTCTCGTAAAGAAGCTCTTACCCTCGCTATTGAGGAGTTAGAGGCGGTTGGTATTCGTGATGCTAGCAAGCGCGTCCATAGCTATCCGCATGAATTTTCCGGTGGAATGCGGCAGCGTGTTATGATCGCAATGGCATTAATAACGCGACCAGAGATTCTTATCGCTGATGAGCCGACCACAGCGCTTGACGTTACCGTGCAGCAGCAAGTGCTAAATCTTATCAAGAAACGACAGCAGGAACTCGGCACAGCCGTTATTTTTGTTACGCATGATCTGGCTGTTGTCTCTGAAATTTGTGATTATGTTAATGTTATGTATGCCGGGCGCTTTGTTGAGCGAGCTCCGGTGCGCCAGCTGTTTAGTGATCCCAGACATCCCTACACGATGGCCTTGCAGCGCTCGATCCCCGCACTGCAAGAGCGAGGGGAGGACTTGCACACGATCCCAGGCTTGCCGCCGGACCTAAGTGTGCCGATTAAAGGGTGTGCGTTTGCCCCGCGCTGTGACAAGCGCTGCCCTGATCTAGCTCTCTCAGCTGAGAGACCGCCACTAACTGAGGTGGCCAGTGAGCACTGGGCGCAGCTCTGTCCCTGTTGCGTAGCGCCGGGCGACCCTGATCATATTTAAAAAAAGCGCTACGTTACCTTCCTCTGCCATGTCTTACTTGACCTTAACAAATGTCTCTAAAAGCTTTTGCGGTAGTGGTGGTTTCCTGCGTCGTAGTGCGGACACGGTGCATGCTGTGCGAGACGTTTCTCTGGAGGTGAAAGCGGGTGAGATTCTGGGCCTCGTGGGGGAAAGTGGGTGCGGTAAATCCACGCTCTCTAAACTGATCCTGCAATTGTTGCGGCCTGATGTCGGCGAAATCGTCCTTGAAGGCGATAATCTTACAAGGCTGTCCGCTCGGCAGTTGCGCCAACGGCGCTCGGATTTTCAGATGATTTTCCAGGATCCATACGCCTCTCTCAATCCGCGCATGACGGTCTTTAGCACCCTTAAGGAAGCCATCCTAGTGCGTCACCCCCATCTCTCGGCCGATCGTTCAGCCCTGGAGGAATCGGTGCGCGCTCTTATGGTAAAGGTGGGCTTAGATGCTCGGTTTCTGCGCAAGTATCCCCATGAGTTTTCCGGAGGTCAGCGGCAACGCATCGCGATAGCGAGAGCTTTGGCCCCCGAGCCGAAGCTGATTCTGGCTGATGAGCCCGTATCAGCTTTGGATGTTTCTATCCAGTCTCAGATTCTAAACTTACTGCGTCATCTGCGCGATGAGATGAATCTGACGATGATATTCGTTTCTCACGATCTATCGGTTGTGAAATATATTTCCGATCGGGTCGCTGTGATGGATGCTGGCGAAATCGTAGAGCTGGGAGATGCGGAAGCTGTTTTCGCTAGTCCCCAAAGCGAAATGGCACAAAAGCTTGTGGCATCGATTCCGACTATTGTCGGTTTTTAGCGGACGCAGGAGTGTTCCAAAAAATCACTCTTTTTCTCATCGCTTGAGGCAAGCATTCTGCTTATTGTCGGTGCTAATGAGAAAATTTCTTCGTCTATCTGTTTGTGCCGTTGGTGTTCTTTTCGGATCAAATTTTCAGGCCTATGGCCAAGGCGTTCAATACGTGGAGCCATCTAGGCCCTACTCTAGTTCGGCGTTTTTAGCTGATGCGGGAAAAAATAAGGTCGACCTGAGCGGTGGAAAAGTGACCGTGCCGCTTATTACTTGGGCTGCTGACGGGGTGACTGTGTTAGCAAATGGAGGTTTGGCCCCAGATGCCAAAAGTGATCTGGCTACCGCCATGGGCTTGCCGGTTGAGCTGGAGGTGATCGATCAATTTGACGAGCAAGTGCGTCGTTATCTAGCTGGCGACACCCCATTTTTGAGGGGCACTGTAGGGATGATCTCCCTGGCTGCTGAAGCACTGAAGGCTGCTGGGCCTGACTTCGAGCCGATCGTTGTTATGCAACTTTCTTGGTCGACCGGGGCGGACGGTTTCGTGGCAAAAGGCATCAGGGACCTTTCCGATTTGAAAGGGAAGTCGATCGTCGTGCAGGCTGCAGGGCCACATGTCGATCTGGTTCAAGTTTTGCTCGAAGATGCGGGCTTAAAAGCGGGGGAAGTGGATGTCCGTTTTGTCTCTGACATTACTTATAATCCTGCCGCTGGCGATAAAGTAACGGATCCTGCCAGCGCCTTTCGTGCAGATGACTCTCTTGCCGGTGCGGCTTGAATCTTTCCTCCTAACCTTGACGGCGGGGGGCACTATCGGGACGGGGGCCGAAGATAGTGTGAAGGGCGCCCGAGGAATACTCTCCACGCGAACGGCTTCCCGAGTCATTGCCGATGTCTACGCCGTAAGAGCTGATTTCTTGCGAGATCAGCGCCCCGTTGTTCATGGCTTTGTGAAAGCTCTTCTAGCTCAACAGGCAAAAGTTCAGGCTGAGCTGGCCAACATTGCGAATAAGGAAAAGCGGGATGCCAGCCGGGTGAAGGCGTTTCAGAAGAAATGTGGTCCGCTGGCGGAGGTCTTTCTAGCAGATGCCGGTGCCGTGAATGACTATATTGCCTGGTTAGGAGTTGATCTAGAGCTTACGGGACCGTCTGCTAACATGTCATTCCTTAGTGATAAGGATAACCCTATCGGGTTGCAAGCCACCTCAAAGCGCATCCAGAACTTCTATCTTGAGACGGGGTTTCGTGAGACGGTCTCTGAGCTACAGAGTGCAGGTTTCAACTTTGCCACCGACTTTGGCCCGCGTGCAGAGCCTACGTTGTCGAAGGCTCCCGCAAAAATCTTCACCAGTTCGCAGAGTGTGCGTAAGGCCGCCGAGAGTGAAGACGCTAGTTTGCTCTTTTCCTCTGAGTTTGTTTTTCCTCCAAATACATCTGAAATCAAATGGACTGACCATCGCGACATCTTTGATACTCTTCATGAAAAAGTGTCTCGCTACGGAGGTGCTGTGGTGCAGCTGCGGGGCCATGCGGATAACTTTTTCTACAACTTTGTTCAGGCAAAGCGGAGAAATAAAGAAACGACATACAAGAAGCGAATTCGCGGAACGAACGATTTCCAAGAGCTTTCTTTGCCACAGGTGGAGCAGGTTATCAGCTCAGCGAACCAGCTTAGTTTTGAGCGAGCTTTCTCGGTCAAGCGTGCCTACGCCCAGTATTTACGCGAGGCTTTAGGCTTTACCAATGATGAAATCGATCTGTCACGCTTCGAGGTAAAAGGGATGGGGGTTTCTGCTCCATTGGTCGCAAAGCCAAAGACATCGCAAGATCGTGCGAAAAATATGCGTGGAGAAATGTTTATTTACGCGGTTGAGGCAGAGATCCCTGTAGACTTCGGGATTGATGATTTGCAGTAGAAATAGGGAGGTGAACAAAATATGAAACCGGTAAATTTTTTGTCTAAATTTCTGTTAGTGTGCTTTGGGTTTGCTTCTGGCTATGGCTTTGAGAAAGAACTTGAGCAGCAACGTTTGGACCAGACGGCCACGGCTATCACGATTATCTTCGATACATCGGGTTCGATGGATGAAGATGGTAAGATGAAACAAGCCAAGAGAGCCTTTAGTCAATGGATCGAGAGCATCCCAGAGGATTATACGCTTGGACTGATCGATTTTCATGTGGGTAAAGGGCGCGTGGTTGTGCCGCTGGGAGATGGAAATCACACCGAGATTTTGAAGCATGTGAAGCAGGCGAACCCTCGTGGACGCACGCCTATCGTTCATTGTCTGGGTCTGGCCCTAGGGGGGATTCAGGAGCGTCGCAAACAGCACTCTCCCTATGAGCGGCATGTAGTTGTCGTTTTTACAGATGGGAAGGAAACTGGCTCGAAAAAGGGGGTTAAAGCGGTGAGACCTGCCATTCTGAAACTGCGTAATCAGATCATCGAGGTTGTAGGAATCGGTTTTCACGGTGAGGGCGACTACATGAAAGGGGCCACGACTCAGTATTTCGAGGCGAATAATTCTGAAGAGCTCCTGGCTGGGCTGGCACAGGTTGATGCCGAGTTAGGAAATGATGCGGAGGTTGTTGTGTCGGAGGGGGACCTTGACTTGATCGAGAAAACAAAGATTCCAGTTCCCCCTGCTCCGGCTTCATGAAATACTGATATTTATGCGAAAAGTATTCGTCGCTAGTTGCATCATCCTGCTTTTGGGGATGGTCGCCTACAAGCTGTTGCAGCCAGCTCTCAAAGAGAGGTCGCGAGCTGACCTTCATCAGAGAACGACTGATGAAAGGATGGTCAAACAGACGGTTACCATTCTTGGTGATGATTGGTTAGGGTATCTTGTCTTTCGTTCGGATGAGTTTCGCAGCGTGCTTAGAGATCAGGGAGTCGGTGTGGAGTTTGTTTCTGAGCCAAATTTCGAGAAACGATTCCAGCTCATGGCTGAAGGGAAAGCGGACTTTATAGCGTGCACAGTCGACAGTATGATCTTGAACGGACTGTCGACTGGCTATCCTGGCTCTATCGTGTTTGCCATTGATGAGTCTTTTGGTGGTGACGTTATCTTGGGTCGAGATGATGTGGAAAGCTTAGACGATCTGCGTTCCGCGGAAGTGGTGGGTGCGTTCACGGCCCAAAGTCCATCGGAGTATTTGTTGCTTTCTCAGATGTTCCATTTTCAGCTCGAGGAATTGTTGCCTCGGTTTCGACAGTTTAGAAAAGAGTCGGCTGAAGCCTCTGCCGAAGCTTTGCGATCCGGGGCAGCCGACTTTGCCGTGGTGTGGGAGCCTGTTGCCTCGCAGTTAGAAAAGTCTGAGCAGAAAGTGAATAGGATCATCGACACTCGTTCTGCGCGCGGGCTCATCTATGACGTCTGTGTTGCTAACCGTGAATTGATGGCTGAGAACCCAATGCTGGTGCAGTTAGTCGTTGATGCTTATTTTACAGCTCTCTCTGAGCTTTCAAAGAGTGCGGGCTATTTTAGGAAAAAAGCGCAGATGGATGCTGGGGTAGATGAAGAACAGATAGAAGCGATGCTAGCGGGGATTCGATTTCTTGATCTAGGCGATAATCGTAACCTGTTAGAAAAACCCAGAGACACAGAGCTTGATATTGCTTCGCAAACGGCGAGAAAGATTTTTTCGTGGTCCGGTATGATTGACGAAACTCGTTTGAAGCGCATACCTGAGGTTCTTCACTACCGAGAGTTTGTTATGGGCTCTAGGGTAAACTCTTCGGGGCCAAGCAGTGCTGTGGCACGTCAGTTTTTCAGGTCGCTTCCAGCGGAGAGATGGACGCAACTTTTAGAGAAGAAAACGGGGACGCTACTTGAGAAACCCGTCCAATTTGGAACCGGGCAGGCGACGATTCCGGAGGAGTTTAGAGACCAGCTCCGCAAAGCTGTCGATGGGCTCAAGCACTATCCGAACCATAGGCTTGTTGTCGAAGCCCACGTTAGTCCTGGCAGTAATCAAGAGGCCGATCTAGCTCTCTCCCAAGAGCGGGCTGAAGCCATTCGAGATTTCCTCTTGGCTGAAGCGGAGCTATCTCCTCAGCGTATTCATGCACTTGGCAAAGGAGGAGGCGAACCATTGCTCCGAAAGGAGGGAGAGGGCATACGCGGATGGAAACGCCGGTGCCGTAGAGCGCGAGTCTTCCTCGTTGAGGAAAAATAGAAAGACGGTCGATTTTCGACAGTTGAGCCCTTGCGAGAAGAGCTTCGAAACGCAAGGTTTGCCCGCATAGCCTATGCCATCAAAAGCTTCAAAATCCCTGCGCCATACTTTTCCGGTTGATGACGCGAAGTTACGGCGCCGTAAGTGGTCTCGTGCCCTCAGTTCTCCTGTGAGCTGGACGCCTTTTCTCCCGCTCGTTGGGGCCTGGGTTTTCCTGGGATTACCTGGCTGGGCTTTAGGTATTGGTGCCGCGGCGATTCTAGGCTCATTGGCTTGGTATTGGCGCTGTCGCCTACGAGGGCTTGAGGATGAGTTAATCAAAGAGCTGGTCCAGGAAAGTAATGCTGACCAAGATCGAATTCTAGAAGAGAAGGCGCGCTATCTAAGGTCGAAGGGCGCTGATGATTTTGCTAATTGCCTTGTGGAGGCATTGCGGTGGAAACGGAAAATCGAGGGAGCCTTGAAACAAGAATTGGAGGGGGCGGCCGGCGCCGCTCCATTGAGTAGAGTGGCAGACCTCGAGAGATTGGTGGATGAAATTGCCTTTGGGATTTACGATCAAGTCGATCGTCTTGACGAGATGGAGCATGCCCTTCAGCAAACGCAATATCCGATCAGTGAGGCAGAACGAAAGTCTATAGAAGAGGGCAGGAAGGCAATCACCTCACAGATAAGCCATGCCGTTAGGAGCCTTCAATCGACCTGGGAAAAACTAGGAGAAATCCTCCGTCCTGTTGGCACGGGAAATCAGCACGGAGTTGACGCTGAGCATGCTGGCCTGGCTAGTGCCATCAGTAGGCTGGAAGAGGAAAAGAGACTGGC
>JAHDIL010000022.1:259-11151 GCA_020630835.1 Verrucomicrobiota bacterium | reverse complement strand
TCCCAGTAAAAATCAAAGTGCTCCCCCTCCCTCCAGGTGCCCCGGATTCGTTCACCAACAGCGTAGGTGAATTCCAAATGCTTACTCAGATGTCTCAAAAGTCGGGCTTGCAGGTAGGAGATCCAGTCCAATTAGAGTTCATCGTCAGCGGAGTCGGTAACATGCAGATCATGGGCGCCCCCAAACTCTCGGATGAGCGGGCTGATGGCTGGAAAGTATATGAGCCTAGTCGCGAATACGATCCTAGCAAATCCTCAGATGGCCTGAACCCCGGCGTCGTGCGTTTTCAACAAGTAATCATTCCGCAAAAACCGCACACCGAACTCCCCAGCTTCGAGCTTTCCTATTTCAACCCGAAAACAAAGCGCTACGAGACTCTCGAAAGCGAGCCTCTCGCGGTAGCTATTGCCGAGGATGAAATGAAATCGAGCTCTTCATCCTCTGCATCACCAGTGAAACAGCAGGCCAGTAATCTCGCATCCGATGAGCCTGCGCGAGGATCCCAAGCCGAGCTACCGGAACCGCAGTTCACCGATGTGCTCTACATCAAACGCACCCGACCGACTTGGGTCTCCTCTGCCGCACCCAGTTTCCATGATTCCTGGACCGTTATGTTGCGTTTCCACATCATCATGGCAGCCGCATCCATCACCTTGGTGCTTCTGCTAGGTTTCCGCCGTATTTACCGAGCAAGAAAGATAGCTAGCTTAGGTCCGTGCGAAAGCTGGCGTGATGTCTTACGCTTTTTGCAGGACAGCAAAGGAAAAGATTCCCCCACCGTTTTGCGTAGCCTGTATCAAAAACTCTCCGAGTTACGACAAGCCAAGCCAGAGGCTTTCGATACAGCTCAAGAGCGAGAAATCCTTACCCAAGTGCAATCCGCTGCGTTTAGCGACACGAGGACCGACGCAGAAAAGCTCTCCCTCCTCACCTCCCTCAAACGAGAAATCTCAAAACTCTCTCGGTAAGGTTCATGAAGTGTTTTTTCTCCCCCTTCACTGGTGCTATCGCCGCCATCATATTGAGTTTCACAGCGCAGCAGGCAGCGGGCTCTGAGCGCTTTTACGAACAATTCGCAGAGGCCAATCAACTGTTTGAGAATGACGATCTATCCGCCGCTATGGCCAACTACCAAGACCTCTTTCAGGCGGGAGCAGTTGCTGATGAACTGTTTATCAATCTCGGAGTCACAGCTGAGAGACTTGATCGCCCAGGCGAGGCAGCCCTTTGGTTCGCTAGAGCCGAGGTGTTAGAGCCGCAACATCCGGAAGCAAAGCAGAGCCTACGGTTTCTGGAGAACGAACACGGCTTTCTGCACTTCGAACAGAAAGGGGCAGCTGCCGCTCTATCAGGAATCCCTCGTATTTGGCTTTGGTGGGGCATCCACCTATCCATCTGGGCAGTGCTATTATCGATTGTTCTTTATTTTATCCTGCGCAGGCAGCGAAAAAACCGATCAGGTCCGGCAATCATTGGCGCACTCTCTCTTTTTCTCCTCCTAGCCTCCGGAGTTTGCCTCTACCTACTGCGCAATGTGCCAGCCCCAGAGGCACTAGCACGAGTAACCGCAATGGAGGTAGAAGCTCTCGCTACGCCTGAACCAGAAGGAAAGGCTGTCACCGCGCTCCCTCCAGGATCAGAGATCGCCATTCTTCAGGACTACGTCAGCTGGGTCTATGTGCAGATCCCCAGTGGGGTTAGGGGTTGGGTAGAAAAAGAGTCGATCACTCCGCTGCTTTGGTAGTTACCTGATCAGCGATCATCTCGCGAAATTGCGAGAGCTTTTCATAATCAATCCCCGGCGGACGCTGGTGTAGGAGCCAGTCCAGATCGCTGAGAGACCTTTGATAGGCTTTCTTTTCGAAAAGGATGAGCGCCCGCTGAAAGCGATCCGATCCCGAATCCGGCGCAATCGCCAGGAGCGCGTCCAAATAAGGTAAGGCCTCCACAGGAGTCCGCTCCTGCTCCACCTGAATGACGATCAGATTCTGCAGCATGCGGCGCGCGATAGAATGGGCATCAGCCCTCTGAAAATCTTCTCGCTGCGGGACCTGGCCAGTGAGCCTAGCGATGACCTGACTCGCCTCAGCGCGGTTCAGGACCTCAGCATTATCAAAAACATTCAGATAGCGCTTGGCAGGCTTCCTGGATTCCTCATCCATCGAGGCGAACCCAACCATAAACTGCCCTGGCAGAGGCACCCCATAAACAGGCGTAATCGAGAGACGACGCGCCATCTCGACAAACAGCAGGCTAAGCGTGATCGGCAGACCTTCACGATCGTCCAGCACTCGATTTATATGACTATTCGCCGGGTTGTAATATTCAGACCGGCTCCCGTGATACCCACATTCTTCGAAAAGAAACGCGCGCAAGGTCTCGGCCTCCGCCACCGAACTGTCGCCCTGCGATTTGAGAAAGAGGTCAGCCTCGTGAACGAGACGCTCAAAAGAGTCCCGATAATGCTGAAGGTGCAGCTCATCATTGTCGAGAGCCGCGATTTGGAGAGCCACCTCAAACAAGTCGATCTCTGCCTCCGGTTTATCGAGCGCCATCACCAGTTCACGGCTAACCTGCTGCGTATGCAGCTCCCGCTCCAGTTCATCCAGCTGAGCGATCTGCGCCCGCATCTCTCGGCGACGCTGAGCGATCACCGTCCGTGAATCCTTAGGAGACTGCGCGAGTTGCTTCATTGCTATCCCGACATCACCATCGCGCAGGAGCAGGGTCAGCGCCCGATCGAGCTTTTCGCTATCCGCCTCATCTAGCACATCATCCTCCAGCGATTCCCCAATCTCAAAATAACGAAATTCGGCAGCGGTATTTCGGAATTTGCAAAGCCCTACGCGCCCTCCAAAAAGTTGGCTCGGGCTGAGCTGTTGTTGAAAAATCTGATCTCCATTCACCCATACGGTGAGCAGGCCGCTCTCCAGCCGAGTGCGCAACCGATTCCACGACTCCGGCTTATAGCTGGGCGTTTCGATTTGATCGAGAATGTTCCAGCTATACACATCCGCTCCGCCGAAGACCGTCACTCGAATACGGCCGTTACTCGGATACACCCCGATATGCCGGTCTCCCCCATCAGAGGCAAGCACCAGCCCCGCCGCCCCGCTCTCAGAGCCCAGTCGGACCTCGACAGTTGCTTCGCAGGCATCTTGCGATGGGATCTCGTGATAAAGGCACAAACTCCTCCCACCAAAACCGTCACCGGGATCACTCACCGTTACGGCACCATTTTTCTGCCCCCAATCAGATCCCATCACCGGCTCCCAGATCCGTCGGTCAATCTGGCCGAGCACCTGCCACCGCTCCATAGACACCCGATTAGGTTCCTCCAGTAGGCGCTGCAACTCTCGACTGGGCACCGCAAAACCTAGATTCGTAGTGACTCGATGCCGCAGCGTGACGACCCCTACGACCTGGCCATTCCTATCGACCACCGGCCCCCCACTGTTTCCTTGTTCGATCGGCATCGCCAGTTGCAGGAGCTCAAAGTCCGGCAGCTCATCATTATCCTCACGCACCGCTGCATCCAACTCACGCACAGCAGAAACCAGGCCCGGCACAACGCTGAACTGAAGCCCCTGCGGATTCCCAAACCCCAAAACCATCTCCCCCTGCTTGGCGATTTCCGGGCGAAGGGTAAGAGATGAGGCGAGAGCCTTCGGTGTATCTAACTTGAGGATCGCCAAATCTGAATTTGGACTAGAGGCATAAATCTCAGAAACTTCGAGCCGCTCACCACTCTGAAATACGACTTCGACCGGGCGCCCCTCCCCAATCACATGAAAATTCGTCGCCACTAAAGCCATCTCGGCATCGATAACAAAGCCGGAAGCTTTACCCCGCACATCCCCATCACGACCTTTCTGCTGCACGACGACTGTGGCTGGCTGCACCTTTTCAACCGCTGCCGAGACAGCCTCTCCATCAAACCAATCCTGAAAAGAAGACGGTGCCGTCTCGTCCGCCTTACCGGGATGATTGGAAACGTAGAGCCCGAGACAAAAAACAAACGCCTGCAGAGTCATACCGTTTCGCATAGAGAAAATATCCATGACTTACCGGCAAAGCCAAGCAGAGAAACACAGCTAGCGCTGCTCTCATTCACGTGTTTACGTGACTCGAGCCTCCTCTGTCGATACGCTCAACTACCAAAATCATGTTCAAATCTCTTCATCTCGTGATCGGAGTTAGTCTGATCAGCGCCCTCGCCCCATCTAGCCCAGCTGAGGAAAAAAGCCCGAACTTCCTCGTCATCATGGTCGATGACTTAGGCTATGGTGACCTCGGCTGCTGTGGCGCCACCGACATGCAGACGCCGCACATAGATGCACTCTTTGCTGCCGGAATGCGGTTTAATTCCTTTTATGCCAACTGCACCGTCTGTTCGCCGACGAGAGCCTCTTTTCTAACCGGCCTCTACCCTGATCGCAGCGGCGTCCCCGGTGTCATACGCACGCCCCGAGAGGGATTCACCACATCGTGGGGGAATCTCAGAAATGATGTCACCACTCTACCGCAACATCTGCAAAAGGCTGGCTACCACACCGCTTTGATCGGAAAGTGGCACCTCGGCTTAGAGGCACCTGACCGCCCCACGGATGTTGGCTTCCAACACTTCCACGGTTTTCTCGGTGATATGATGGACGACTACTACACCCACCTGCGCCATGAGCAGAACTACATGCGCCTGGGCGAACAAGTCATCACCCCGAAAGGACACGCTACAGACCTATTCAGTGACTGGGCTATCGACTACCATGAAAGCCGCAAAGACGCGGCCGATCCATTCTTCACCTTCCTCGCCTACAATGCGCCCCATGACCCCATCCAACCGCCCGCCGATTGGCTAGAAAAGGTAAAAGCCAGAGAACCTGGCATTACCGAAAAACGGGCCGGGCTCGTGGCACTCATCGAGCACCTCGACGCCGGCATTGGCCGCGTGATCAATCATTTAAAAACGACAGGACAATGGGAGAATACCGTCACCATTTTTACGAGTGACAACGGGGGAGCCCTTCGTTACGAGGCTCGCAACTTCCCCTTTAACGGGGGAAAACAGGACATGCTCGAGGGCGGCCTTGCCGTCAGCACCTGCGTAGCCTGGCCCAGCACGATCAAGCCAGGGCAAGTTAGTGAGGACCATATCTCACTGACGATGGATATCTATCCTACCTTAGCAGAAATCGCCGACGCCCCCGTTTCTCATGAACTCGATGGCAGAAGCTTCCTTCCTATTCTCAAGGGCGCCGAGAAAATCGATGGCGACGACGAGCGCTCCCTCTACTGGGTTAGGTTAGAGGGCGGAAAACACGGAGGCGTCCCCTACCATGCCGTTCGCATGGGCGACTGGAAACTACTCAGAGATGACA
The DNA here is from genome assembly GCA_020630835.1 of Verrucomicrobiota bacterium. Taxonomy (GTDB): domain Bacteria; phylum Verrucomicrobiota; class Verrucomicrobiia; order Verrucomicrobiales; family DEV007; genus Arctic95D-9. The sequence goes on along the minus strand of JAHDIL010000022.1, from coordinate 5,773 downwards.
GCATCAGCCCCTACCGCTTGTATAATTTGAAGTCAGATCCCTACGAGACAAAGCCCATCCCACGTCAAAAAGCACCACAAAAATACCGTGACCTACTCTCCGAGTCCATGCAGCACATCAACCGCGGTGGAAAAATCCCCTGGCGCTAGCGCCCTGTTCGCCAAGCAACGGGAAACAGCGAGATAACTCACCGACGCCCCGAATTGGCCCTATTCCCCTGACTGACCTTCTATCCCGTTGAGCTTGTGGTAACCTTCCAACTTACCGCGCGTATGATAGTATTCGATTTCTCGCTTCCCGATTTCGTCTAAGAGTGCACTGATCGACGAGCGGCTCCTTTCCCCGAGAAGATACCACCGAATGGCTGCCATCTTCTCCTTCTGAATCTGAAGAAACTCCTCTGCCACCGCTGGGTTAATCGGGTAACGCCCCTCCTCCTGCCCTTGGCTAAGCAGTTCGGTAAAAGGCATACCTTTGCTGGCGCCAGCAGCTTTCGCCATCTTTATGGCATTGAGCCACTCAGGATGGAATACCGTGTAATAATCCCTCATAGCCTGCTTGTTGAAATGACACACAAATCGATGAGCGCCATAGGAGATGAACTTCGTAGCACGTATCGAATCCGTATCAATCGTGTCCACTAAAACCAGCTCCCCGCCAGCCATCGCGAACTCCCATTTCAAGTCCCAGAGAGACAATCCGATAGGCTCCAACATGCGCCTAACCACAAGCCCTGCCAAAATCGCGATCTGCCCGCTCTGAGAAAACGATTCCCCACTTAGTCCCGAAATCGCACTCGCTTCCTGCTTATTGAGCATGCGATCTTCAGGCTCAAACTTCGTGGTGAGGTCAGAAATCGGTTCACTGAGGAAATGCCATGCCCGCAGCGGCTCAGAGACGCCGAGTTCCCGCTCAAAGGCGCGCTTGCCAGGGCCGTCCATCCGCTCATAACGCTTCAGGACAGAGCTAGCGCTCGTCATGCCAAAACGCACAATGTATTCGAGCGGGATCACATAGCGATCTTCCCCATGATAGCGTGAATAATCATAAACAGGGACACCCAGATAGTCGGTCCGTTCCGGTTTCAAAATCTGAAATTTCTCGACCACATTAAAAGCCGTCGCTTTATCCGGCAGCCCTCCCTCGAACACCTTTCCTGTTTCTGGCTGGAACATCCCTACATGATGCGTCCGCAAGCCCTTCCGGCAGCAGTTCTCCAGCCCCTCCCCCATCAGCTTACCCTTCGCTTCATCCGATAGATCCTTCGATGCTTCCAAATCAGCCTTCACATCCACCCACGTCTCCGGCTGAGCCAACAGCGAATACACAACATGGCGGAACAGCGCTCGATTCACGTCGTGGCCCTCAATAGTGAACAGCGCGCCGACATCAATAACCGAGCCCTGCTCACGAGTTTCAGCTACCATCAAATGATCATGACCCGGCACCTCATACAGGCGCTGCACAGAGCCTTCATAAAACAGATTGGCGATGGCGTTTTTCGGGAGCTTCATACGCCGCAACAAAGCCATAGCTACTGAAAAGTCACGAGAAAAGAACGGGCCGCTTTCGTCATTTCCGATCCGCAGTCAATGCCGTCAAAACACCATGCAGGATCTTTAGCTCCCTGTCCGTCACCGCCGCCCGCGATAGCAAAACTTGCAACTGCTGCTCCATGGCAGGCCGCTGCTCCTGAGAAAGAAAGAAACCTCGTTCCTCAAGATCGAAAAACAACCGATCCAACCAAGCATACACGGCAGCATGCGGCGCCACTGGACTCCCCTCCCGCGGGTTCCCCACCACCTGGCAGCTTGACCAATAAGAGGCCACCAACAGGACAGCTTGGGCCAAATTCAGCGAAGGGAACTGCGGATTCGTCGCAAAGGTAAACACCCCTGTCGCCAGCGCTACCTGTTCATTCGTTAGACCAGAGGCTTCGGCACCAAACAGGACTCCCAAGCGCCTCGAGTCATCGCCCGCACTCTCCGACTCCGAAAATACATCCCGTATCTCATCACCCTCCCACACGGGGAGCTCCAGAGCTCGGCTTCTCGCCGTTGTCGCATAGACAGCGGTGCAGTCAGCGATAGCACTCCTGAGGTCAGGAAATACCCGAGCCCCCTCCAGCACCGCGTCAGCGTCAGCTGCTGTAGCGATAGCCGCTGCATTTGGCCACCCATCTCTCGGCGAGACCAGGCGCAACTCCGAAAGGCCGAAATTCAACATAGCCCGCGCGCACATTCCGATGTTTTCCCCCATCTGCGGCTCCACGAGAATGACTACAGGCGGCCTTGCTCTCTTGCTCATTGATCCATGGTGTGGCAACTTAGCAACCAGAGCAAGGGCGATAACGCCACTTCCTCATCCTGTGAGATGGACATCCCCGAAGACATCATTTGCGTCGACTGCGGCGAAAAAGCCTACCGTCTGACACCCGAGCCTGAATTTGGATGGGAGACCGGAGACTTTGTCGCCTATCGCTGCCGCGGCTGCCAAGACCGCTGGGATCTTGTAGTGGAAGATCCTAACCACTCCTGTGGCGGACCTGACCGTCCGGCATGGGCAGACGAAGCACGAAGAATCCTGGAAGAACGCCGCCAAGAAGGAAGCTAAGAAATAAATTTCTTCGTAATCCATTTACGGTAAAACATGCAGGCGCCCAGAAAACATAATCTCAAACTTTCCAGAGACCTCCTCCTCTACGACGGCGAGTGCCCCATGTGCACCACACAAATGCAACTAATAGGACGGCTCGATTGGTTTGACCGAATAGACCGAAAACCGCTGCAACAGGCAGATTCAGAAGGCCTGGACGCCGCAGTCACCCGTCAGCAACTCCAAGAAGAGATTCATTTCTTCTCTCATAAAGGCAGCGTGCACAGAGGCGCACGCGCATTCCGTCAGCTCGGGTTTCGTATACCTCTCCTCCTTCCCCTTGGTCTCATCTTGTCCATTCCGGGTATATTTTACGTAGCAGACCCCATCTACACCTTTGTGGCCAAGAGGCGCCTAAAATTCAGCAAACTCCTCGGTTGTCAGGGATCCTGCGATATTTCATTTGATAAAAAAGACTAACACCACCCCATCCCCCCGTAGCCGCGCGTGTAAACGCGTGGAACAAGGCCAGCTCGCTGTCAAAACACACAAATGCGTGCAGGGACAGTGCGTGCAGGGACAGGCAAAATAGAGCTGCGGTCAGGGACGAGCTGCGGTCAGGGACAGGCAAAATAGGTGCAATTTTCTCACAATCGTTCCCTGTTCAGCGAGAATTGAAAGAAGCGCTGTGGCGCAGTATACGAACACTTCGAGATCTCAGAATCCCCCCCATTGAGTGAATTCGCTGAGATCACACAATCCGTAGGAGCGGCCGCCACTCACCGAGAGGAAATAAAGATCCTCTGAGGCAGAGCTGTGCTCATTAGGTGGAACAACAGCACTGCACAAAGCGCCAAATTGTCTCGAATTGAAGGTTCTGAGCCGCGCCCGTGCCGAAAGCGACCTAAGCTCGGGCCTAAAACTAACATTCCGCTAATAAAGTCGGGTTCGTTCGCACATTTTGCATATCCCCAAGATTATTGGGCACTTTTCCTAGCTCAGCGATCCCTCCAGTATCGCGGCGAGCGGCTATGGTGCGCGACTGCCACCACCTCGATTTGATCGGGCGCGGTCAGGCGGTAGATCACAGCGTATGGGAACGCGTTCAGGCGGCACTTTCGCAAGCCTGCTTCGATCACACCGTTGCGCTCAGGATCACTCTCCATCTTATCGAGCGCCTTGTTGAGTTCTCCAACGAAGCGCTCAGCCAACAGACCTCCCTGCTCGTGATACCAGGTCGTTGCCTCGCGGATCTCTTCAATCGCGAGGTCATCAATGCGAACTTCCATCACTTCAGGATCGCAACGACGCTAGATGGTCCGTTATACGCTTCATCGCTTCCTCACGAGGAACCAGCGTCGCTGTTCCCGCATCAATAGCAGCGATTCGCCGCTTGACCTCAGCGAGCCATTCAGGGCTGAGACCGTCCTCGTAATCAAGACTCTCCAGCAGCTTGGAGGCTAAGCGGGACCGATCAGCGCGGGCCATCTGTAGGCTCACGTCTTCGACTTCCTCATAGCTAACGGCGGCGGCATTCATATGCTCAGTGTAAACCATCATTCTCCTTTTCTCCAGTCTTCTCTTGCCGGTTTCTCCCATGAAGGCACGTGCAGAGACAGGCAAAATATGCCGCCACGCCAACACCCGTAGCCGCGCGTGTGAACGCGTGGCACAAGGCCAGCCCACTAACAAAACACAGGCTCCCTTCCCCCCCAATCCACGACCTCACGGTCGCGGCTACAAATTCAGCCTAACACCAGCCTAAGAAGCGACCAGGAGCACAGTTTTCGGACGCTTTTTGGTCAACGGTCGCTCCAGTAGCCGGGTGCACGATGCTGGTGCATCACGGCGGTCACCTCGACTGTCGCTTCCTCTGTAATCCGATAGATGAGAGCGTAAGGGAACACATCGAATCGGCAACGGCGATAGTTCCCGTGGAAGGCCCGGTTTGTCTCCGGGTCACCGACCATACGCCGATTAGCCCGTTTCCATTCCAGGATGAAGCGCTCGGCTATATCCGATCCCTGCTCCTCATACCAGTCATTCGCCTCCAACAGCTCATTCCAGCCGGCATCCAGATAGGTGATCTGCATCCTCTAGGTGGCGAGTGCGGAACGCCGATTATCGAGCCGCTGGCACACCTCTTCAAAGGAGAGGCTTCCCATTTCACCAGCCTCATGAGCCTTCACGCGTCGATCTAGCTCAGAGATCCATTCAGGGCTGATGTCCGTGCCGTTATCCCCATCAAGGCTCTCCAGCAGCTTGGAGGCTAAGCGGGACCGATCAGCACGAGCCATCTGTAAGGTCACATCCTCGACTTCCTCATAGCTAACGGTGGCAGCATTCATAGCCTCAGTGTAAACCATCATCCTCCTTTTCTCCAGTCTTCTCTTGCCGGTTTCTCTCATGAGGGTGCGTGCAGAGACAGACAAAATATGCTACCACGCCATCACCCGTAGCCGCGCGTGTAAACGCGCGGAACAAGGCCAGCCCACTGTCAAATTCTCCCCCATTCCACGATCTCACGATCGTGGCGACAAACCCACCCTAACACACATGCAAACCCCGTAGCCGCGCGTGTGAACGCGTGGAACAAGGCCAGCCCACTGAACAAAACACAGGCTCCCTTCTCCCCAATCCACGATCTCCCCCTGGCTAGAAACCAACCCTAACACCGGCCAGCGCACCAACCGGAAGCACAATTTTTGGGCGCTTTTCAGTCAGATCCGCCCTACCCAGTAAAGCGGCTCTCGATGTAGATGATTCACCGAGAGTATGCGAACGTCACCAGCCTCCAACGTGTAGATCAGCGCATACGGGAAACGTCGCACCTTCAGCTTTCGGCAACCTTCCTCAATGAGGCTCGGCATTTCTGGGGCCAGCAACACGCGGCGTAGAGCACCTAAGACGCAATCAATG
>JAHDIL010000022.1:0-249 GCA_020630835.1 Verrucomicrobiota bacterium | reverse complement strand
CCCCTCCTGCGCTTCTTCGTAGTAGCGCGCTGAGTCCTTAAACTCAGCGATGGCTTCATCTTCCCAGCGCAAGTTCATCAACTAGCCGCTTTCTGGCGAACATCAGCCACCGTAGCACGCACCTGCCGCATCACTTCGTCGTGAGCGATACCAGGAGAGCCAGCGCGCACTTTCGCAACGCGGCGTTTTAGCTCGGCTTTCCATGCTTCGCTCAGCTCGGCTTCGTCGTCGAAGCTTGCTACCAGCTTT
>JAHDIL010000021.1 GCA_020630835.1 Verrucomicrobiota bacterium | reverse complement strand
CTCAGGAGGCCGACCTGCTTGCAGTGCGTGATGCAGATGAGCAGGTCTGCCAGGTTATTCATGCAACCCTAACTTGAAAGACCAACTGAAAGCCCTACAGCTGTGATGAGAAACGGAAACGACCTGAAAACAAGTGTTATGGGCGATAGGTTTGATTGTCTTACCGTTCGAGCTGTGGCTTTGATTCAGTCTTCCTATATGGCTGGCTTTTTAGAGGTCTATAGCAGTGTTTTTTTCTCCGCCGTGCCCGCCAAGGTCTGGACTGCAGTGACCGGTTACTTAATTCGTCCGCAGTTTGCTAACCCGCTTGTCTTTGGCAAAAGATAGCAGATGGATCCGGCGGCTTTTCAGCGTCTCCCGCGTCGACACTACGGGACCCGGCGTTGGGTGATCCTTGGGGGTATTGTTGCCGTTTTTTTGTGCTCTTGGTGGCTGGATTTGCGACCGCAGGGCTTGCTCCCTCCTGATGCCTCTCGCTGGGATCGAGCGCTTAGGTTTTTTGGTGCTGCCTTCACACCGGCCTTTGAGTATGAGGACGCTCTTACACCTGATGACGCGCCTTCTGTTTTTAGTAAAGCGTTAGGGGGTGCGGGGTTGACCTTACGTTATGCCGTGGCGGCCATGAGTTTGGCCGTTCCGGTAGGGTTGCTATTAGGGTTCCTGGGCGCGAAAAGTTGGTGGCCTCAGCCGCGCCGCGCTGCTAGCTCTATTTTCCTCGTTGCCCTCTATACTGCGAGCCGCAGTCTGATGACGTTGACGCGCTCAATCCATGAGTTAATCTGGGCTCTATTATTTTTGTCAGCCTTCGGAGTTTCTCCATTGGCGGGAATGATTGCACTAGCTACGCCATTTTCAGGGACGTTAGGAAAAGTGTTTTCTGAGTTGATCGATGAAGAGGCGCTCGATTCAGCTCGAGCACTGAGCGCTATCGGTCATCGACCTGTGCAGATATTTTTTATTGGTATCCTACCGCGGGCCTTGCCAAATCTGATTACCTACACTTTCTATCGTTTCGAGTGTGCTTTGCGCTCTTCCGCTGTATTGGGCTTTGTCGGGATTGAAACCATCGGTCTGTATATCGAGTTGTCGCATGAGGAGTTCTATTACCGAGAGGTATGGACCTACCTTTACGTATTACTCGCGATGATCATCCTCGTTGACCTCTGGGGGGCGGCCATCCGCCGACGGTTGCAAAGCTAGAGTTACTTAAGACCTAAAAGTGTCAGCGGGGTATCCTTCCATTAGCGTCTTCATTTCGCGGACAGCGCGGCCTAGACCCACGAAGACTCCGCGTGATACTAGGTGGTGGCCGACGTTGAGTTCCTCCAAATGGGGAACGCGAAAGAGCGTAGGGAGGTTTGATAAGGTGATGCCATGTCCAGCATTCATCTGCAGCCCCATTTCATGACCAAGTTTAGCCGACGCAATGAGAAGCTCGCATTCTTTCTCGCCGCCTGCTATTCCGGCATTGGCAAATGCCCCTGTATGCAGCTCAACCATATCAGCTTTGAGCGCTGCCGCTTTTTCTATTTGCGTCTCCACAGGATCGAGAAACAGACTAACTTTAGTTCCGTTATCCTGCAGGGCAGCGATAGTCTCTGCGAGTGATGGGTCAGCGTTTACCGCGTCTAGCCCCCCCTCTGTCGTGATCTCTTCACGCGTTTCGGGAACCAGGCAGACGAAGTCAGGCTTAACCTCCAGCGCGATTTTCAGGATCTCCGGAGTGTTGCCCATTTCTAGGTTGAGCTGGGTGTGGATTTTCTCTCGCAGCGTATAGACGTCTGCGTCTTGAATGTGTCGGCGATCTTGGCGTAAGTGCACGGTTATCGAGTCTGCCCCATTCGCCTCGACCTCATGGGCAGCGGCGAGGATGGATGGCTCTACTTGAGGGAGTTCAGGGGTCAGGGCGTATCGGGCCTGCCGCAGTGTCGCCACATGATCGATGTTGACGCCTAGGCGCATCGTTGGAGGGGAAGCATTGCTCATTCCTGACTAATACGTCACAACGACTGGGGTGCCTATGTCCACTTTAGAAAAAATGAGTGGTTGAATGGAAGCAGGAACTCGAATGCACCCGTGGCTTGCCGGGTAGTTTGGAACTGGGCCGACGTGTAAACCAATTGGGCCGTCTATCCGGAGCCAGTAAGGCATCTCTGTGCCCTGAAAGCGCGCTGCATGGGATGGCATCTCCCTGATGTGGCCGCCGCCTATAGATTGGCCGGAGCTATTGAGAAATTCGCCATAGAGGGTCGAGCGCTTATCCTTGAGTTTTTCTTTGACCGAAAAGGATCCCGTGGGAGTAGCGTAGCCGTTTTTCCCAGTTGATACGTAGGTATCGATCACCAACTGTTTTTTGTCTCCGTTGGTTTTGTAGAGGCGAGCGCGCTGGTCGAGAATGCTGATTTCAAGGAGCGCATTTTCGGGAGTCAAAGAATCTAAGTGACCTTTCCTCACCTTAATTCTCTGATTCTTAAAGGATGGGATGGCTTGTTTCTGAGACGATGATGTGTCATCCCGGCGGAAGTTGCTGAACAAGCCTCGGAAGGCGGGTGCATCGGTGCGGGGTTGGCTCTGTTCTGACTCGAGCTGCCTGGCACGCTCTCGTTCAGCTGCCAGCTTGACCTCTCTTTCTTTCCGCTCTTCGCGCCCCTGATCGGCGTCGGATTTGTCTTGGCGATTTCCAAAAAGAGCAGCAAATAATGGGCGGTGTTCGCGCTGTTCTTGTGCCGTGACTTCTCGGGGGATCGGTCCAAGTATGGCCAGCGCTAGTGCAACGAAAGGAAGGGGGAGTTTCATGCCAGATAAGTTTCGCCCGAAGCGAGGCGAAATATCTGACCAGAAAAGCAAGACGTCAAATGCAGGAAGATGGTTTCGGCTTGTCTTTAGTCAGCTTTTTCCGTCTCAACATCGACCACTGGTCCTGGTTCCTCAGCTTTTTGTCCTTTGGCTTCAGCGGCATTTCGAACAGCATCGCCTAAGACGCCTGTCAGTTCCACGCCGATATAGGAAAGGCAGCTCAGAATGATGACGATAGCGGCAGCCTCATCAAGGTTTCCCAAAACCGGTATATTATCTGGGATAAGCTCGAGCACTCCGGCGGTGGGGTTTAGCACATAGATGATGCTGACGACACCTGCTATCGCTACGCCCAGGCTTTTCAGCGGGGAACGCGAGGTCTCCGGTGCATGTCCACGCGACGATTCAGAAGATTGCTTTGGATCATTCATCAGGCTTAGAGTAGGCTCTGAGCGTTAATTAACCACTACAAACCACGCGCGAAATTGTATGCCTAAAGAAGCTGCGGACTCTCAGTCTACTGTTGGTCGTCGTATGTTCATCACCGTAGCCTATGATGGGCGGCAATATGATGGTTGGCAGAGTCAGCCCTCGGGGAATACGGTGCAGGACCATTTAAATGCTGCCGTGAAGAACATCTGCCCAGAGGTGCCTTTTGTGCAAGGAGCGGGACGGACTGATGCGGGAGTCTCAGCGAACGGGCAGGTCGCCCATTTTGATATTCCTAGTGGTTGGAAAATGAGCGGGAGCGATTGGGTGAAAGCAGGCAATGCGCGGCTGCCTAATCATATCCGCATTTTAGCCGCCGAGGAGCGGGGCGATAACTTTCATGCTCAGTTTGACGCGAAAGGAAAAGAATATCGCTACCGCATTTCCGTAGCTCCGATATTGCCGCCATTGCAGGTGGGGCTGGTTTGGCATCGGCCGCACATCGCCTTTTCGCAGGAGCGGATTACCGCCTTTGGGGGCGCCCTGGAAAGTTTCGCGGGCAGGCATGATTTTCGAGCTTTTTCAGCAAATCGTCACGATGGTCAGGATGAGACTCGGAACGCTTTCCGGACCATTGAGTCAGTTGAGTGGCTTGAGGTAGCGGAGCAAATGTGGGAGGCTAGGATTGTCGGAGACGGCTTTCTCTATAAAATGGTTAGATTTTTGATCGGTTCTGCCGCGTGGATAGCAGAGGGGAGATGGGAGAGGGAATCCGCAGAACGCCTCCTGAAGGGAGGAGTTTGTGAGAAAGCTCCTTATTGTGCGCCTGCTAGTGGTCTAACGCTGCATCGAGTGATCTATTAGCAGGAGAGGCCGGTTTGAATGGAATGCATTTCTCTGGCGTCCTGGCACTACTGTTCTGACGCTGCGTTAGGGAGTTGTCTCATTTTTGCTGTTACCAAATTTCACATCAATTTTCACCTCAGATCCGCTTCCTTGGCTAAGCATCCAGTTGCGCACAAATTTCTCAACAGCCGGTTTTGCGGCCTCTTGCGCTTTTTTGATCTGCTCTTGTTTTAGCCCATGATCCGAAAGCATAGAGGAAAGTTTTCTCTCTAGCGCTTCCAAATTATCTTGTTGATCCCAACGTGCCCAGCCTGATTTTGTTTGCCTTTGAATTTCTCCGGTTTCAAACGCTACTGGGGTGAATAGCTCTATTTCAGGTGCCTGCACCTGCCAATGATTTTCAGCTTCATCGAAAACTAATTGCCAATCTCCTGACAGGTCTACAAAATAACGAAAGGTCGCCGGAACCTGAATAGAGGAGCGTGTCGTGCCGAGAGGGAGCTCATATCCAGCCCAGGAGATATTTGAATTCCGCTTGAACTTCGGTGTTGCTTTGATGAGCGCCACTTCCATTTTTGTTCCCTCTGCCGGGATGACAGTTTCAGCACGCCAGGTGGCGAAGTTGGTCGCTGCAATATCGGGAGTCAGCTTGGAAAAATCAGGCAGCTTCTGCAGAATACTCCATCCGATCACGCCTAGTGCAGCGAGTAAAAGCAGACCGATCCCGAGCATCACCCTCACGGCTTTTGGGACAGCCGCTTTTGGTTCGCTCATTGGAAAAAGCTTCGTTGTTTCGCGCTAATGGGTAATCCGGCGATTTCCATAGCTAGGAGCATATCTTCCCACACCGCTCGCTTCGAAGCATGTCCCTGGTCTTCGCTTGACTCTTGCCTTAATAGATAGCTCGGGTGGTAGGTGACGACCAGGGGAATGCCCTGCAGCTCATGCGTCTGGCTGCGCAGTTTGCCGATGGATCCACCTTCCTGCAGCAATCCCTCTGCAGCAGTTGCTCCAAGGGCGATGATCACCTTCGGTTTTACGACGCTGATTTCGGTGAGGACAAAGGGTAGGCATGATTCCATTTCCTCTGGCGTAGGCTTTCGGTTGCGCGTCCCTTGAAAGCGCGGATCTCCCATCAGAGGTCGGAATTTCACGACGTTTGACAAATAAACGGCGTCCCGCGAGAGCCCCATTGCTTTGAGAATGGCCTCAAGCTTTTGTCCAGCGGGGCCGACGAAAGGCTTTTTCTCGGCCTCTTCCACGGCGCCAGGTCCTTCGCCTACGAACAACAGTTCCGCGTTTGGGTTCCCCGAGGCGAAGACGATTTGTTCGCGTAAACTTCCCAGTTTTCGAGGCGCTTCCGCTTTCTTCGCGAGACGAAAAATGGCGTTTAGTTGATCACGTTTCGATCCGCTCCGGTCAATATTGAGAAGGTCGGGCTGGGTGAAGCTGGCAGCTAAAGAAGCTATGTTCGTTGGGGCTGCTTCGGTATCCGATGGCTCACTTGGCAGCGAGAGAGAAGCCTCTGCAGGAGCTGTGGGTTGGCTAGCTTGGGAGTTCCGCAAACCATCCATCGCCAGCTCAGCGTATCGAGCGGGTATTTCTTGAAGGGTAGCCAGTGATTGCTCTGTCAAGGGAGCGCGTTCCTCGCCACGTAGTTGCTGCCTCTTTAGAATGGAGCGCACGAGTCGGGTAGCTTCGAGGACAGAATTCGACATGGTGAAAGAGTAGCGACGAAAGCCGCCTGAGGCTACCGGAAAATGAGCTATGAGCGACTCTTTGCAGCCGCGATAAAGTCGGCCACCATACCAATGTCTTTGATGCCGGGACTGCTCTCGACACCGCTAGCTACATCCACAGCGAGCGGCTGCGCTTCTTCGATCGCGTTTGCCACGTTTTCTGGAACCAGGCCCCCCGCTAGAAAAACAGGGTGTTGCGGGAAGTATTCTCTCGCTCGGCTAGCTAGCTGCCAGTCAAAGCTCTCACCGCTGCCGCCGTAGTCGTTGGGCGCATAGGCATCTAGGAGGACTGGCCCATGCGGAAAGGACGAGATCGGTTTCAGATCTTCCTCCGAGCGCACGCGCAGGGCACGGAATACCGGCCAGCCTTTCTTTAGTAGTTCCTGATACCTTGCCAGAGTCTCATCGCCGTGGAGCTGAACGGCGTCGAAGACTTCGGAATCGACGATCGCTGACAGTTCGGCGTCGGTGGCATTTACTGTGACGGCTATGCGTGGGACTGCTGGGCCTAGCTCGCGCAGCCACGGGGCACATTCGCTAAGCGGAATGTAGCGTTTCGACTCTGGCCACAGGTTAATGCCCAGGAAGTCAGCGCCACAGTCGATGATATCAGCTGCCTGCTCGCCTGAGCGTATACCGCAAATTTTCACCCCCACAGTATTAGTGAGATCGCGACCGAAGACTTTCATCGAAACTTGGGCAGGAGCGATCTTTGCCCTTCATGGCGACATGCTGTCGCGATGAAGGGGGCAGCGCTAGCTATGCGGCGTGAAATGAAAACTTTTAGAGCTTCGCTAGGCCGTCATCGAGTGCTGTTAGCAGATTGGCTAGGGTCTCTTCGGTCTCATCTCCCATATTAGAAATGCGGAAGGTTTTTCCTTTGATCTTTCCGTAGCCACCGTCGAGCGCGAGCTTGTGGTCGTCTCGAAGGATGGACTGCAGTTTCGCTACATCGATGTTTCTGTTATTCTTCACGCAGGTCAGTGACTTAGAGCGGAAGCCGTCTGGGGCAAGAAATTCGAACCCATTCTCCGCTACCCACGCCTTAGCTATATTGTTGAGCTTCTCGTGACGAGCGAAACGGTTTTCCAGGCCTTCCTCAGCAATAGTCAGCAGCTGATGCCGCAGCCCGAAGATTGTCGAAATACACGGAGTGCTGGGCGTCATAAACTTGTCCCAATTTTTCTTAAACTCGTGAAAGTCGAAGTAGTAGCCGCGGTCATCCATTTTGGCGGAGCGCTCCATGGCTCTCTCTGATACGGAAAAGATGGCCAAACCAGGGGGCAGTGCTAGAGCCTTCTGGCTGCCTGTGAGCAGAACATCGACGCCGAGTTTATCAAACTCGATCGGCACCACGGAAAAACTGGAAACCGTGTCTGTGACCAGAAGCACATCCTCATGCTTGCGCACGACTTCTGCTACTTCCTTGAGGGGGTTCAGCACCCCGGTAGACGTTTCGTTGTGAATGAACGTGACGGTATCGAACTCTCCGGTGGCTAGTTTCGCATCGACATCTGCCGGGTCTATCGGTGTGCCCCATTCGTATTGCAAGGCTTCTGCGTTTTTGCCGCAGCGTTTCGCTACATCTACCCATTTATCCGAGAAGGCACCTGAGCAGCAGCACAGAACTTTTTTAGCGACCAGATTGCGCAGAGCCCCCTCCATAATACCCCAAGCAGACGAGGTGGACAGAAAGACCGGCTGCTCCGTGCCCATAATCGATTGCAAGTGTGGATGGATTTCCTCGTAAAGCGAGACGAAATCCTTGCTGCGGTGACCGATCATGGGAGTGGTCATCGCCTCATAGGTGCCGGGAGAAATCTCGACCGGCCCGGGGATGTGCAGACGGATAGCGTTGGGATCTTTGCTCATAGGTATAGGTGCTCGCATCATGCACCGAAACTCTGAGCAATCAACAGTCACCTAGACCAAAAAGCGCTTCACTTTATGAAGCCCTGCAACCAGAGCCTCTACATCATCGTGATTGTTGTAGAAAGCGAACGAAGCTCGGGCGGTGGCTGGCACCCCGAGATGGGTCATCAATGGCTGGCAGCAGTGATGACCGACACGGATGGCCACATTCGAAGTGTCGATAAGCTGCCCCACGTCATGAGCATGGGCCCAGTCGAGGACAAAGGAGACGATGGGCGCTTTCCCTCGAGTCTTTCCAAATATCTTCATTCCCTCTAGTTTTTCCAACTCTTCTGTCGCGTGAGTCAGGAGACTGTTCTCGTGTTTATGCGCAGCCTCCCAGTCTATGTCTCGCATGTAGCGAAAGGCTTCTGCTAGAGCAATCCCGCCCGAGATATTTGGTGTTCCGGCTTCGAAACGGGAGGGGGCATCGCGGAAGGTTGACCCTTCGACCGCTACGATATCGATCATATCTCCCCCCGTTTGGTAGGGGGGGAAGCTATTGAGCAGGTCACGTCTACCCAGAAGCACTCCTGTGCCGTCTGGGCCATATACCTTGTGCCCAGAAAAAACATAAAAATCAGGATCTAGAGCATTGATGTCGATTGGCCCGTGGGGCAAAGCTTGTGCCCCATCGACTAAAGTGGTTACATCACGCTCCCGTGCGAAGCGCACCATCTCGGCCACTGGATTGACCGTGCCCAGCACGTTGGAGACATGCGTGAAAGCGGCTACTTTTGTCTTTGTTGTGAAAGCGGCCTTCCAGGCATCAAGATCTAGAGCCCCGTCATCGAGAGGGGCGATATAGTTGATTGTCGCTCCTGTCTCCTGTGCCAGAACCTGCCAGGGGACAAAGTTCGCATGGTGCTCCATTACGGTTAAGATGATTTCATCATCTTCTGCCAACTGCTCGCGCAGGCCGTGAGTCACCAAATTTATTCCCTCAGTGGCTCCTCGCACAAAAATGAGTTCATGGGAGCTTTCTGCCCCGCTTTCAAATCCAAGCTCCTCTTTTATCACCTCTCGACCGCGTTCGTAGGCATCGGTAGCCTCTTGGCTGAGACGGTGCACACCTCGGTGGATGTTTGAGTTTTCCGCTGCGTAGAATTTCGCCAAGCGATCCAGCACCACTTGGGGTTTTTGAGATGTTGCGCCGTTGTCTAGGTAAACCAATGGCTTGCCATTGTGTTTTTGGTTAAGAATAGGGAAGTCAGCACGGAGAGTTGGTTGATCAAAGAGGCGCATCAGGTGATAAGGAGGGCTACCATGATCTGATACGAATCGTTTTGCAAATCGTCGCTTCGGAGGTCGGGGTTTTCAGTCCCGCTTCCTGCAAGGTCCGCTCCCAAAGCAAGGAAGCCGGATCGACTCTGAGCGACTAGGAAGACCTCGCTAACACGCGGAATGTGTTCAAAAATGCATGTCAAATGAAGCTTCGGTTGTGTCATTTGCAGGCTTTCGCGTTTTTAAGCGTCTTTTTTGCGTTTTAAAGTGTCTTTTTTCATAAGATTTTCATCAATTAGGGGGTAATTCTTCTTTAGTCATTGTTGTCCAGCTTCTTAGGAAGCTCGCAAAATCGAATCCCCTCAACTTCACACACCTTTTTACTGCCTCCATACCATGACAAAAGTAATCATTCGCAAACCAAACGGAGACGAGCAGAAGCTCGATGCCAGCTCAGAGCCTCAAGTAAACGCTCGTGAAAATCTCGATATTGCCATTGTTGACAGCAATGGCAATCCTGTTAAGACGACGCTCCGTGAGTCTGAGGAAGACCTTATCATCACTACGCCTGAGGGGTATGATGTCACGATTAACGATTTTTTCCGCTATGGTGGCACGACAGAGTTGATTACCGTCAACGTGCGGGAGGATAGCGTTTACAGTAGTTCTTTGCGTCTTGAGGAAGATGACAGCTTTGATGACAAAGATTTACAGCTAATCCTCGCACCGAGTCGCGATGGGGGCAGCGGGGGCGCTGGTAGTCGAGGAGTGACTTCCCCCGACAGTTATGAATTTAAGCCGATCGGTAATGAGCTGCCTGGCGCGGGCGTAGGCGCTGATGGCACGGGATTTACCGTGATGCGATTTTCCAACGTGCAGGATCTCGGATTTAACGACGGATCTCAGTTGACGCAAGATACTCCAGCCTCAGGGGGGGGCACGTCAGGTGCTGGAGCTGGGGACGATGGCCTAGGCGGTGCTGACGTGCCGGTGAATACAGGAGTAGGTGGTGGAAACGGAGGCGGATCACCTGCGGTGCCAGCCCCTCCGGTAGCGGTTAGCGATACGGCTGTGGCATCAGAAGGTCAGCCTTTCACCGTCACGGGACTTACGACTAATGATGTCGACCCGAACGGAGATCCAATCACTATCATCGGTGCTGAAGGCAGCCCTAATGGATCTGTGGTGTTTCCTCCTGGAGGCGGTGACCCTGTTTACACACCTGATCCGAACTTTACGGGGACAGATACGTTTACCTACACCATCAGTGATGGAAATGGCGGCACTGACATTGCGACGGTGACCGTCACTGTTAATGGCGCGCCAGATGCCGTGGACGATGCTGTGTCCACGACGCCTGATACTCCCGTCACTGTCCCAGTAACTTCAAGCTTCGCCGGGGGAGAGGATACCGATCCAGAGGGCGATTCCCTTACTGTGATTGGAACAACGAATGGCGGTAATGGTCTAGTCACTTTTCCAGCTGGTGGCGGGGACCCCACCTACACGCCAAACGCGGGATTTGTGGGTGAGGATACGTTTACCTACACGATTAGCGATGGCAATGGTGGCACTGATGTTGCCACGGTTACCGTGACCGTTCCGAATGCCGATCCATTAGCGGGTGCAGATAGTGTAGCCATTTCAGAAACGCCAAATGTTGGCCTTGGTTCTGAGGCGGCGACGGTTTCGGCTGGAGTGAGTGATGGCCTGCTGTCGAATGACACGGACCCCAACAGCGTCGCGCCCGCTAATCAGACCTTGACGATTACGGGGGCTGCCGCGGGGGCAGGGGCTGCTCCTGGATCCGGTTTAGGAGCGCCACTTACGGGATCGTTTGGTGATATCACTATCAATGCTGACGGTTCCTATACCTACGACTTGGCCGATACGGCGGCCGTTCATGAGTTAAACGGTGGTGAGACTGCCACTGACGTGTTTTCCTACGTTGTCAGCGATGGGGCAGGGGGGACTGATATAGCTTCTGTAGTCGTCACTGTAACTGGGAGCAATGATCTGCCCGTAGCGACTGCTGACAGCAATACGATTACGGAAACCGGCGGTGCTAACACGGGAGAAGCTGCCACGGCGACCGGCAGCGTCATTGCTAATGACACCGATGCAGATGCGGGCGACGGAACGGTGGTGAGCCCTCTGGTGGTTGCTGCGGGCACTACCGTGGGGACTTATGGCGATTTGACGCTGAATGCCAATGGCACCTACAGCTACGCGCTTGTTGATGCGCGTGCGGATGCTCTCGATTCTGGCGATACCGATTCTGAGTCTTTCACCTACACAGTGAGTGATGGGAACGGAG
>JAHDIL010000020.1 GCA_020630835.1 Verrucomicrobiota bacterium | reverse complement strand
TCTGCAAATTATGGTTATGGCTGCCGGCTTTCTGCTGGGGATGATGTCTCTGCGTGAGGAGAGCCAGCCCCCCTCGTTGGCGAAGCCGTCACGGACTATTCCGGTGCCTCTTGCCGGTCTTTGCCTCGCGCTATTTTTTGGTGTTCTCTTGCTGGCTCGTGGTGTTGAGCCCGCCTATCAGGCTGCAGGCGACGAGCGGCCCTTGGCTTTGCTGGCGGGTATGTATGAGAGCGGCGCACTGGTATTCGGCGGAGGGCATGTTGTGCTCCCACTGTTGGCAGAGCAATTCGTCTCGCTGCGCGCTGTTAACGAGTTAGAATTTCTTGCCGGCTATGGGGCTGTGCAGGGCGTCCCGGGCCCCGTGTTTTCTTTCTCAGCATTTTTAGGGACCCTCTATCTGCCGGATCAGTGGCTGCTGGGCGGGTTTCTTGCTATTGCGGCGATTTTCCTTCCTGGGATGTTGCTTATGATCGGAGCGCTCCCATTCTGGGCATCTTGGATGCAGCGTAAGTGGGCACGTGCTGGTGTGGCCGGGATTAATGCCAGTGTAGTAGGTCTCTTGGGCGCTGCTCTCTATGATCCTGTTTGGACATCGGCTATAGCAGGTCCTCGTGATATCGCGTTTTTGTTGGTGGTGTTCATGGTATTTTCTAGTATGCGCTTCCCGATATGGTCTGTGGTCCTTCTCGCGGCTGTATTTGGCCATTGGTATTACGCTTGAAAACAAGTGGTGTTCTGAAAGAGAAGCCTTCCCATATTCTCCCGCCGAGATTTGCTTGTTGGGCAAGAAAACCATTCCCAAGCTAGCTGAAGTAAACTATATTAGGGCTCGGTTTTCGTGAAAGCTCCCGGGTGGGAGCTGGCTACCAAGACCCCCCCTACTGAAACATTCTATGGCAAAGTCATCTAATCTTACCATGTGCTCTTTTTGCGGAAAGAGTCATTCCGAGGTCAAAAAGCTTATTGCTGGTCCCGGAGTCTATATTTGCGATGGCTGCGTCAATGTATGCCGTGGCATCTTGGAGAAGGAGCTTGATGAGGATATCGACGAAGCTTCGCCTGAATTTTCTGTGCCTAAGCCGAAAGAACTGCGAACCATGCTTGACCAGCACGTCATCGGTCAGGATCACTCTAAGAAAGTGCTTTCAGTAGCCGTGCACAATCACTACAAGCGTTTACAGCAATTTTCCGAAGCGGCTAAAGAGGAAGCCCTGGCTTCTTTTGATCAGTTCTCTGAGGTGGAGATTGAGAAGAGTAACATTTTACTTATTGGGCCGACGGGATCAGGGAAAACCTTGCTTGCTAAAACGCTGGCAAAGCTGCTTAACGTCCCCTTTTGCATCGCTGATGCTACGACTCTGACTGAGGCAGGATACGTGGGGGATGATGTTGAGAATATTGTCTTACGTCTGCTCCAGGCAGCTGACTATGATGTGCAGCGGGCTGAGATGGGGATCATCTATATCGATGAGATCGATAAAATTGGCCGCAAGACGGATAATGTCTCGATCACTCGTGATGTTTCGGGTGAGGGTGTGCAGCAGGCACTCCTAAAGATGCTAGAGGGCACGGTCTGCAACGTGCCGCCACAGGGGGGACGTAAGCATCCCCAGCAGGAATACATTCAGGTTAATACGGAGCGCGTGCTCTTTATCTGTGGCGGGGCTTTCGTGGGATTGGAGGAAATTGTTGGGCGTCGCCTAGGCAAGCAGGTCCTTGGTTTCGGTGAGGAAACTTCCTCTGTGGCTACAGAGGACGAGATCGAGCAGCGTCTGCGTAACATCACGCCAGAGGATCTCACGGGGTTCGGATTAATCCCCGAGTTTATTGGACGTCTTCCCGTTGTTTCCACCTTGCGTCCACTTAAGGCTGAGGAGCTTATCGAGGTGCTCACCTCTACAAAGAATGCGATGATCAAGCAGTATAGCAAGCTACTCTCTATGGATCGTGTGGAACTTGAGGTGACAGACGACGCCTTGGAAGCTCTGGCAGAGGAAGCGATTGAGCGGGGGACGGGTGCGCGTGCTTTGCGCTCCATTTTCGAGAAACTGATGCTGGAGGTCATGTATGATGCTCCTAGCTTCGATGGAGAGGCGACCGTGGTGATCGACGCGGATGTCGTCACTGGCAAACTTCCCGCCGTCGTGAAACCGAATAAGAAAAAGAAAGCAGCCTAGCGAGGTGCTCACTCGCTGGCTTGCTGCGGATCGGGTTTTGCGGACCTTCCAATTGGCTCGAATCCTTGGGTTTCGAAGGTTTTCTGGGCGCCAGGGCTTTGCAGGGTTTCAAAAAATCGAAGCGCTCGTTGAGCCATCGCGGGGTCTTTTGTCCGTTCTAGTATGGCTCCTGTATAGGTGGCGGCCGTTTGCGTGGTAGCTAGGCGAGGATTCAAGGGGATCGCTCTAAGTTCGGAGGGAAACCTCGTAAGATCGCTTTGGTAAATAAAGGCGACCGCGCTTGGCGTTCTTCGTAGATACTGAACGACCATCTCAGCGCTGGGTAGTAAGGTGAGGCGTTTCTCCAGTTGTTGCCAGAGTGCTTCCGAAGATGGAGGATTTTTGCTGTTTGAGAGCCATTCCTTAGTCAGAGCGCCAAGGGGAACGGTCTCGGGATCTCCAACCAATAGTAAGGGGCCGGTATTTGATAACCAATTCTGGGTGCGATGCGGAGCGTCAACACAGTGGGCGAGAACCAGTGGGTTACGGGCGAATTGGACCGTTTTGAGTTGTTTCTCGGGTAAGGCATCGCGCAGTTTCTCGATCCAGTGTGAGTCAGCGGAAAGAAACACATCAGCGGCTCGAGGTGAGGTCTGTAGTTGGGAAGAAAGTAGGCCAGAGCTGCCCCAGTGAAACGTGATTTCCTCTGTTTCGCCGATGATCTCTAGGAGCGCTGGCCGCAAACTGATAGCAGCGAAGACCGACAGCGATCGCTCTGTGCGCTTCTGGCAGCCAGCGAGAGAAAACAATGCTGTTAGCAAGGAAAGGGTAGCGATTTGCTTCCAAGCGCGCTTCATTGGCGCAATTTGGCGAGACGAGGGCGTTCGGTCCTCGGTTCGACGAAAACGCCCTGACCTCTGGATATTGCTGCTGTTTGCTTCTTTCGCTGCCATGAACCCTATCTTGTTTAGACTACGTCTCGCCTCAGTTACTATTTTGCTGTTGTTCGTTTCTGGCTGCAAGCCAACATCGTCACCCCAAATCGAGGGCGGTAAGTCGTCTGCTGAAAAGGTGCAACGAGCGAAACCGCTTGTCCATACATCGAACTATCCTCTCTACTATTTTGCTAATCGACTTTCGGCAGGCTTTTTTGAAGTGGTGTGTTTACCCATGCAGGCTGAAGGGGATCCCGCTTTTTGGAAACCTACCGGTTCAGATATCGTAGCGATGCAGTCAGCGGATCTCATTTTATTTAACGGTGCTGATTATGAAAAGTGGGTCTCTGTGGTGAGCCTACCAGCTGAGAATATCGTCAGCACGGCAGGAGGATTTCGTGATAGCTGGATCACTACAGCGAAAGGAGTGGCCCATCGTCATGGTGACGGTGAAAAGCACTCACACGGAGAGACTGCCTTTACCACTTGGCTGGATTTTTCTTTGGCTGCGAAGCAGGTTGAGCGAGTGTCTGAGGGGTTGATCCAGTTGCAGCCGGATAAGCGAGAGGAGATTTTGAAGCGTCGAGAGCTTCTCCTGATTGACTTGAAAGCGCTGGACCAGCAAATGAAAGCTCTCGGTGAAAAGCTTCGGTCCACCGATTTAGTCGCGTCACACCCGGTCTATGACTATCTTGCGGCTGCTTATGGTCTAAACATGCGGGCTGTTCACTGGGAACCAGAGCAGGCGTTAACTGAAGAGGATGAGCAGGAATTGAAAAAATTGAGAAGGAACGCTGACTTTGATCACTTTATTTGGGAAGGCACTCCGGTTCCTGCCTCCGTCGAGACGCTCAAGAATATGGGAATCGGGTCGTTCGTCTTCGACCCGTGTGGTGCGCAGCCGGACGAGGGTGATTTCCTGTCCGTGATGAATCAGAACATCGAGCAGCTGCGCCGGATTCTACGCGGGGACGAGGGGTAGTCCATCGGGAGAGGCGGGCGCAGGTGTCTCGCTTTCTGTGCTAACTGAGCTCGATCGGATTAGCCGTCGAGCCTAGCTAGCAAATCGTCGCTCTCTACGGCTTCGCCCTGTTTGACGAGGATCTCGGTTACCGTTCCTGCTTGGCTGGCGGAGACGGTGGTAAGCATCTTCATCGCTTCGAGAGTGATGATGGGATCGCCCTCTTCTACCTTCGCGCCGACCTCAGCATTGATCTCAGTGACCATGCCGGGCATAGGGGCTACGACCTGAGAAGGGTCATTAGCATCTCCTTTGGCACGAGTGACCAGATCTTTTGGTGCTTTTGCCTTGTCGAGGATCTGTGTCTCACGCGGCATGCCGTTTAGCTCGTAGAATATCGTCCGTTGCCCTTCCTGATCGGGTTCGCTCAGGCCAATGAGTTTAATGAAGAGAATCTTCCCTTTATCGATTTCCACAGAGATTTCCTCGCCGACACGAAGGCCATAGAAGAAAGCTGTAGTCGGCAGTCCGGTGACCTGATCGTAGGTATTGATGAAGGTATCGAAGTCAGCAAAGACCTGTGGATACATCAGCGAGCTATAGAGGTCGTCGTCGCATGCAGGGCGTCCTAACTTTTCGCTTAATTCGGCGCGAGCTGACTCTAGGTCTACAGGAGCGGCCAGTTCGCCGGGGCGTTTTGTGGTCGCTAGGCGATCACCCAGAACGACTTTTTGCACGTCGGCAGGCCAGCCGCCATCTGGCTGACCGAGACCACCCGAAAGCATGTCAATGACTGACTCAGGGAAGTCGACGCTGCCGGGCTCTAGGGAAGTTACCTCGCTAGGTTTGATGCCACGCGTAATCAGGAACATACACATGTCGCCCACTACTTTTGAGCTTGGCGTTACTTTGATGATATCACCAAATAGCTGGTTCACCTCAGCATAGGTGCGGGCGATTTCAGGCCAGCGATGGCCCAGACCCATGGCGTTCGCCTGCTCCTTCAAATTAGTGAACTGACCGCCGGGCATCTCGTGGATGTAAACTTCTGCCGAGCCGGCTCGTGGCGCTGTATTGAAGGGCACATAGAAGTCAAGGACCTGCTCCCAGTAGTCGGACAGTTCGTTGAGTGAATCTAGATCGACACCAGGGTCGCGTTCCTGACCGGACAGCGCTGCGCACACCGAGTTTAGGTTGGGCTGACTGGTGGAACCCGACATGGACGCAATCGCTAAGTCAGCAATGTCCACTCCCGCCTCCGAAGCTGCCAGCACAGAGGAGGCGTTAAGACCGGAGCTATCATGCGTGTGAAAGTGGATTGGGATACCTATTTCCTCACGTAGCGTTGAGACGAGTTTCTTGGCCGCGAAGGGGCGGCACAGGCCAGCCATATCCTTGATGCAGAGAATATGTGCTCCCATTTTCTCGAGCTCCTTAGCCTTTTCCACGTAGTATTTGAGGGAATACTTGTCGCGTTTGGGGTCGTTGATATCCCCGGTGTAGCAGACGACACCCTCGCAAATCGCGTTTGACTGCTCGCGCACCGCCTCCATGGCCACAGTCATATTTGGCAGGTAGTTCAGGCTGTCAAAAATACGGAAGATGTCCATGCCCGACTCAGCGGCATGCTTGACAAAGCCGGCGACCACGTTGTCGGGATAGTTGGAATAGCCGACGGCGTTCGAGCCGCGGAATAGCATTTGGAAACAGATGTTTGGAATCTTTTCGCGCAGCTCGCGCAGACGGTCCCATGGGCTCTCTTTGAGAAAGCGCATGGCCGTGTCAAAGGTGGCCCCACCCCACATCTCGAGGCTGAATAGCTCCGGTGTTTTGTGCGCGACGGCGGAGGCGACCTCTAGCATGTCATACGAGCGCATGCGGGTGGCAATGAGGGACTGATGGGCGTCACGCATGGTGGTGTCCGTTATGAGCAGCGGCTTTTGCTCGCGGATCCAGTCTGCGAATTTTTCTGGTCCTAGCTCCAGCAGTTTGTCACGAGATCCGGCCTTGAGCTCCGCTTTCCGGTCCCACTCCGGCAGCCGCGCCGCGGGTAGGATTTGAGTAGGGCGATAGCCTTTTGCCGTATCGTTTCCATTCACCGTGATGTCAGCGAGATAAGCGAGCAGCTTGGTGGCGCGGTCGCGACGTGGCTTGAATTTGAGAAGATCAGGATTTTGGTCGATTAGGCGAGTTGTCGCATCACCGGAGCGGAATTGATCATTTTGGATGACGTTTTCGATGAAAGGAATGTTTGTTTTTACCCCGCGAATTCGGAATTCTCGGAGTGCGCGATGCATGCGCTGCAGGGCGATGTCGAAACGCGGGCCGAAGGCCGTCACCTTCACAAGCATGGAATCGTAGAACGGAGTGATCACTGAGCCTGCATCGCCGGCGCCGGCATCGAGACGGATACCGAGGCCTGCCGCGGAGCGGTAGTTTGCGATCTTCCCGTAGTCAGGAGCGAAATTGTTGGTAGGATCTTCCGTCGTGATCCGTGCTTGAACAGCGTAACCGTTTCGCGGTATCGCTTCTTGCTGAGGGATATCGATAATATCACCGAATAATTCGTAACCCTTTGCCACGAGGATTTGAGAGCGAACGAGGTCAACGCCGGTGATGATCTCGGTGACGGTGTGTTCTACCTGGATTCGTGGGTTCATCTCGATGAAGAACCATTCATTGGCGTCGACATCATAGAGGAACTCAACCGTGCCAGCATTATTGTAACCGACAGTTTCGGAAATACGGACGGCAGCGTCACACAGCTCCTCTCGAACAGTCGGGTCTAGGTCGACAGAAGGAGCGATTTCGATCACCTTTTGATGACGTCGCTGGACCGAGCAATCGCGCTCGTGCAGATGAACGATATTCCCGTGGTCATCGCCGAGGATCTGCACCTCAATGTGTTTGGCGCGGCCTACAAAACGCTCGAGAAAGACTGCCGAGTTGCCAAAGGCGTTCTCTGCCTCGCTTTGTGCTTGGTCGAGGAAGTTATCCAAATCCTCCTCTTTCTGCACGACTCGCATGCCGCGACCTCCACCGCCGAAAGCGGCCTTGATAATCAGGGGGAAGCCCACCTCACGAGCGATTTTTAGGGCTTCATTGCGATCAGATACGGGGTCGTCGGTGCCCGGGAGAACAGGGACCTGCGCTTTGTGGGCTAGGGCGCGTGCCGAGACCTTATCTCCCATAGCATCGAGTTTCTCTGGATCAGGACCGATGAACTTGATGCCGGCCTCGCGACATGCCCGTGCGAAGTCGGCATTCTCAGAGAGAAATCCGTAGCCAGGATGGATCAGAGTGACCCCTTTCTCGAGTGCAAGAGCGATGATCCCTTCGATGTCGAGGTAAGCTCCTACAGGCCCTTTCTCCTTGCGCAGGACGTAGGCTTCATCTGCTTTGAAACGATGACGGGAGAATCGATCTTCCTCAGCATATATGGCGACGGTTCTAATGCCGAGTTCAGAGGCGGCGCGAAAGACGCGGATAGCGATCTCGCCGCGGTTGACTACCATGAGCTTATCCTCGGCAAATGAAGGGGAAGAAACCAAATTTGACATGCCATCGACTATAGGCACGTGCCCTAGTAGGGCAAAGCCATATTTTGAGCCGAAGTCAGCTTTTTCTGTGCGCTGAAAGTCCCATCTAGCTGGTAGGTCGATTTCTTTTTTAGAATTATTCTTGATAAAAACAACTTTTTGACGCAGCGGTGCGTATTACCTGACGAAAAATCATGGATAACACCTCTGCCCTCCCATCACTCAATGACGAACTCGCTGAAGGAACAGCGGAGGCGTTTGGAGGTATGCGGATGACGAAGCAGCGCAAGGTGGTCTACGAGGTTTTATCGGAGATTTCTGCTGAGCACCCCACGGCATCCGAGGTTTTTGTGGAGGCGACCAAGAAGATGCCCAACATTTCACTGGCTACGGTTTACAATTGTCTCGAGGCTATGACGGATGCCGGCGTCATTAGCCAGGTAAATGTAGACCGAGAAGCCTCCCGCTTTTGTGCGAACCGCGCTCCGCATGCCCATTTCTATTGCACTCAGTGTGCGCGAGTATTTGACATTGAGCTGTCGGCGAGCCATGAAGGCGGCGCCCCCTGGCAACTGCCATCGGGCTCTCGCATCGATCAGCTAAATGTCTCCATGAAGGGCGTTTTCGGCTCATGCCCACAGTGTGCCGAGACCTCGGCGGCTGATCGCTAACTTTTCTGACTTTATATCAACAAAACCAAACGACCGACACTTACATCACTATGAGTAATTCTCTTCGCATCGACAACCTTCATGCCAATGTAGAAGGCACCGACCAAAAGATTCTCAAAGGCCTAAATCTAGAGGTTCCGAAGGGTGAAGTTCATGCCATTATGGGGCCAAATGGCTCTGGTAAGTCAACTCTTTCCAAGGTCATGGCTGGCAACGAGGAGTATGAGGTGACAGAAGGCTCCATTTTCATGGATGATACGAACCTTCTCGACCTCGACATCGATGAGCGCTCGCGTGCTGGTTTTTTCCTCGCTTTTCAGTATCCACACGAGATCCCAGGTGTCTCAAGCGCGAACTTTATTCGCGCAGCTTTACAGGCGCGTTTGCCAAAAGGTGAAGAAATTGATGCGGTGGCTTACTACAAGTCTCTTTATGAGAAAATGGACCTTCTTGGTATGGACCGGAAGTTCACCGCGCGTTCTGTGAATGAAGGGTTCTCTGGTGGGGAGAAAAAGCGCAACGAAGTTCTGCAGATGCTCATGCTCGATCCCACCTACGCTGTGCTGGATGAGACCGACTCTGGTCTCGATATCGATGCACTGCGTATCGTCGCTGAAGGCGTAAACAACATGCGTGGACCTGACAAAGGTTTTCTGGTGATTACTCACTACCAGCGCCTACTCGACTACATCGTTCCTGATGTTGTGCATGTCATGGCTGACGGTCAGATCATCAAGTCTGGTGATAAATCACTTGCCCTCGAACTGGAAGAGAAAGGTTACGATTGGGTTACCGCAGAACTGGCAGCTACGGCTTGATGCTCCTCCCGCTTCGCGGGCTCCTTATAACTAACACAAAACAATCCCTCTGTAATTATCATGGCAGATCAGGCAACACTCGATGCAGTGTCCATCGACCAGAGTGAAGGTAACTTCACTTTCCCCGAGGATTATAAGCATGATGCGGGCTACGGCCTTAGCGAGTCGACTATCGACTACATTTCGGACGTCAAAAAGGAAAAAGACTGGATCCGTGAGTTCCGCAAAAAGGCGCTAAAAGTTTTTGATAGCAAGCCTCTGCCAACTAATTGGGCAACTAAAGATCTTGAGAACATCGACTTTGACGCGATCCGTTACTATTTGTCAAAAGGTCAAGCTCCTACCCGTAGTTGGGATGAGGTGCCTGACGACGTGAAAGAGACCTTCGAGCGTTTGGGCATCCCAGAGAAAGAGCGTAAGTTTCTCGCTGGGGTGGAGGCTCAGTTTGATAGCGAAGCTGCGTATTCCAATGTTAAAGAAGAGTTGGAGAAACAGGGTGTTATCTTTGTGAACTCCACAGAGGGGTTGCGTGAGCATGAGGAGATCTTCCGTCCATGGTTTGGTAAAGTCATTCCGACCGGAGATAACAAATTTTCGGCCCTCAATAGCGCCGTGTTTTCCGGTGGAAGCTTCATCTATGTCCCGCCAGGGGTGAAAGTCGCTCATCCCCTACAGGCTTACTTTCGCATTAATGCGGAAAATTTCGGCCAGTTTGAGCGGACGCTCATCATCGTCGACGAGGGTGCTGAAGTTACCTATATGGAAGGGTGCACCGCGCCGAAGTTTGAAACATCGACACTTCATAGTGCTGTAGTTGAGTTGGTGGCGATGAAAGACGCAAAGATTCAATATATCACCGTGCAAAACTGGTCGAACAACGTTTTCAACCTTGTTACGAAGCGGGGGCTTGCCCATGAGAATGCTGAGATTCGATGGATCGACTGTAATATCGGGTCGCGTCTGACCATGAAATATCCAGGCGTCATTATGAAAGGCCGCAAGGCTCGTGGTGAGGTTGTCTCAATCGCTCTCGCTAATGATGGCCAGATGCAGGATACGGGAGCAAAGATGATCCACGCGGCAGACGAGACGACGTCAAACGTTATTGCGAAATCGATCTCAGTAGGCGAGGGGTGTTCCGTATACCGTGGGCAGGTTCATATTCCGAAGCACCTGAAAGGCTGCAAGAATAACACGGAATGCGATGCTCTACTCATCAATAGTAAAAGCCGAACCGACACCTATCCGGCGATCACGGTTAGGGGAAACCAGCATGCCACGCAGCATGAGGCCAGTGTGAGCCAAGTGAGTGAAGATCAAATCTTCTACATGCAGCAGCGAGGCCTTAATGAGGGTGAGGCAATGTCGCTGAGTGTGAACGGTTTCGTCAATGATCTCGTCCGTGAGTTCCCTATGGAATATAGCGTCGAACTGAAGCGTCTCATCGATATGGAGATGGAAGGTAGCGTTGGCTAATTTCCCCCAAGGACGTCTCAAAACTATTACCCCAAAGAAGCAGCCGCTATGTCTACAGCCGCCACTCCAGCGCTTTTAGAAGAGAGTTGGATCGAGTCCGCTCCTATCACATCATTACGCACTGATTTTCCTCAGTGGTATACCGATCGTCAGCAAGAAGCCTGGAACCGCTATCAACTGACGCCAACACCCAGTCGTAAGGAAGAAACCTGGCGTTTCAGTGATTTGAAAAAAGTCCGATTCGCTGGATTGCACGCTTCGCAACCGCATGGCGATAAGGAAGCGATTCTCACGCGCGCCCAAAATCGTGCTATCGAGGGAACAGGCGCTCGTTTCATTTTTGCCAACAACGAGTTGATCGGGACAGAAGTTACAAATCTCCCCGATGGTGCCATTGTTATGGAGATTAACGAGGCGATTGTCCATCATGGTGATTTAATACGCGAGCACCTTGATCATCAATCTGAGAGTCTTGGCGGAGATAAGTTCGCTGCTCTCCATGCATCAGGCACGCTTAGCGGTGTGTTTATCTATCTGCCGAAAAATTGTGTCTGCGAGGCGCCGATCCAGCTGCATCAGTATCTCGGCGGAGATGCGTCATTGAGCTTCCCTCACAACCTGATTGTAGCAGAGGCTAACTCAAAAGTGTCTGTGTTAGAGAGTTTGCACTCGATATCTGAAGGCGAGAGTGTCCTGGCGATAGGCGCCGTTGACATTATCGCGCGTGATGGGGCTCATGTGCAGTATGCCTGCTTACAAAATCTTAGTGATGCCGGCGCAAAGCATGTAGTGCAGAATCACTCCTACGCCGGACGTGATGCTAAGATCAAGACGGCTTTTATCAATCTTGGTGCTGCCTGGATCCGAAATGAGTCGATCAATCGCATGCGGGAAGAGGGCTCTGATATCGAGATTTTTGGTGCGGCTCTTGCGAATGGTATGCAGGAGTATGATCAGCGCACTCTGCAG
>JAHDIL010000019.1:10425-11600 GCA_020630835.1 Verrucomicrobiota bacterium | reverse complement strand
ACTCATGTTGCATGAACTTGAGGTGGTTCCGGATGGCCAGCTTGCGCGCCGATGACATACGATCGATAAAGAGCTTCCCCATCAGGTGATCCGTTTCGTGCTGAATCGCACGAGCAAAGAGGCCATCGGTCTCGATAACAAGAGTTTCCCCGTCAAGAGTCTCAAGGGTCGCGGTTAGCTCAATAGGGCGCACCACATCGCCATGCAAATCAGGAAACGACAGGCAGCCCTCATTCACTGGCTCCTTCTTTTTGCCGAACTCCAACTTAGGATTGACGAAGACGAGCGGACAGAGCTCCTCGAGAGATTTATCTTCTCCATTCACCCGCAGGTAGCTCACACACTCAGGGTCAAACGATACATCGACAATAGCCAACTGGATCGCTTTGCCTATTTGCTGCGCCGCTAGCCCGATGCCATTGGCATCATTCATCGTTTCGATCATATCATCAGCCAGTTGGCGGATTTCATCTGTCACCTCGGTGACTAGCTCTCCTTTCTGGCGAAGAACGGGATCAGGATAAAAGACGATGGGGAGTATCATAAAAAAAGGAATAAAGATGAGGCTCAGGGTTTCATGAGAATACGTAGCGGTAGATCAGCAACTTTCAGGCCTGCCGAACCCGCTGCATCCCAAATCTCGATAAGAACGCCGAGCGGCGCCTCTTCGTCAGCTTTAAGCTCTAGCTGACGCTCAGGAAAGCGAACCTTAATCGACCGCAACGCATTGGCCAGGGCCTCAATTTCTAAGGCTTTGCCATCGAGTTCGAGAATACCCTCGGCCGAGACAGCGAGAGTGATGCGGGAGTTTTCTGTCGCAGCGCCGTCGAGCGAGCTGGATTGAGGCACTTTAATATCGAGCAAAGACTGCTGCTCTTTGAAAGTGGTAGTCACAATGAAAAAGATGAGAATGTCGATCAAGGTGATGATCGGCACCGCCGGACGTCTGCGTTATTTTACCTGGAGATTCACCTAGAGCGAGAGGTAGTAATTCTAATCTTGCTTGCCTGTAGCATCGGCTGCTGCCTCCGCATGCGTCGTCGCGAGAGAAGGCTCTGAGAGCTCGCTTCCCGCATAGAGAGACGGACCTCCCATACGAAAGAAATCATGAACCGTATCGGAAGCAGCGACAGCCATCCTAGCTGCGATACGCTCAATTTTACGCGTAAAGTAAG
>JAHDIL010000019.1:0-10415 GCA_020630835.1 Verrucomicrobiota bacterium | reverse complement strand
GGCGATCGTAGTATTCAAGGCTGTCGCAATACCAGCGGCAATCTTCTCAGGATTATCCCCACCACCCTCGGATCCGAAGGTAGCAAAAACGCTAACCAGTCCACTAACAGTTCCTAACAGCCCCAGAAGTGGAGCAATCGTAATGACAACTTCAAGAACCCCCATCCCCGTTTCCAGACGCACAATTTCCTCCCTAGCCTTCGTCTCTGTGGTCGTAAACGCATCCTCCTGGCTAGAGGCATCGGGTGAAACGGCAGCGAGAGCCACTCGCCCCATTGGGTTATCCTGGCGCTCCAGCGACTGATGGAGGACGGCAGCCTTCCCTACTTTCAGCACCTCGGGTAAGCGGTTGAGCTCTGCCATCATCCGCGGAGGGAAAACAGCCTTCCACCGCAAGGCCTGCGCACGCGCTATGGCGACAGTGACCGCAACAAATGAGCAGATCCCTATGCAGGCCATGAAAGCACCGCCAGAGACAAGGAAATCCCAGATTTTTAATTCGGTTCCGTCGGAAGTCATAAAGGTCAATAGATGATGATCGAATACTTCATCGACAGACCAGAGGGCGCAACCTCGATTTCAGGCGGAATGGGGGGTAACTTTGAAGACAGCACGGCTTCCATAGAAAATTCGGCCACGACCGTATTCGTCGAATTAGCCAACAGCTTAACACGACTGACTCTACCGCCTCGACTTATGGTGAAGTGGAAACTGACTTCGCCCGGCACAATAAAGTCCGTGTAACTCGGCCGATAATTGTGCCAATTCTTATTGATAAGCCGTCGGACGAGTGCCTCATACTTGCCGCGCGGCGTCGCTTCCGCATCTACGGCATTCTGCCCAACTCGTTGCAGGCTTCCGTTGAGGACGCTTTGGCGCTCCTCGGGAGTAAAGCGTGAGGCCAATAACCCCGTGTCAGCCGAGCGCGATCGCGTTTCACTTTCCAAGGCCTCCTTGGCTCCGTCGGCTAACGCGCCCTGTCCCTCCTGTTTTTTCGTTGGTTGCAAGTTTCCTATCTTCATGCTCTCAGGCGCTGTCGTCGCCGCTTCCGTTGAGCCAATTTTCATCGACTGACTGGAGAGACTTTCTTCCAGTCTAGGTTGAAAAGTTTTGGGTGATTCGGCTTCGACGATCTCATCAGCCAATTGCATATCCTCAGGAGTCTCGGCTTCATCCTCTGCTGACTCTGAAGATTCTTCAAAGCCCTTGATAGACTTCGTTGACTCTTCAGCCGCCGTTTCCTCCTTCGCTCGATCAGGGGCAGCAACTTCTGGTAATGAGTTAGCAAGGGGCGACGCTGCCGCCCCCTCTTCTCCTACCGATTGCGCGGCTTCGAGTTCACCCAGCCTTAAGGTTTGATCAAACAGGCTGATACGGGGGATTTTCACCTCTCCAGCCAAAGTAGGGCCTTCCAGTTGCGGCAAGTCAGTGTCCGGCTGGAGCTGGGAGGCCGCAGAGGTATTCCTATCCGACTCGAAACGAGCTTGTTCGGGCGCCTTAGCCTCAGGTTCATTGGCATCAGCATTGATGGATGGGCGCCGAGCATCGACATCTACCTTGAGCTGCTCCATCAAGTCACCGAGCATGACCGTTACCTCGCTAGCTTTTGGCGACGGCGCAACAGCCCCTGCCTGCCTAGACTGTGCCTGCCGCAGGCTCCCCTGCAATATCAGGAAGACAAGCAGCAGCAGAAACACGTGAAAAATCACGGATCCTGAGATGCTTGTAAACCAACGACTAGCCTCCGACATGCCTGATACCATGCCATCGAGCAGCTTGGGATCAAGGTCGAAGCAGAGCCTTTAGCGCTTCCTCCCCAACACCGCTATTTGAGGGGAGCAAAGAGATCATCGAGATCGGTCTCCGTGAAATCGAGCTTCTGAGGGGCTCCCTCTAGAATGCCCTCAAAAAGAGCCCTCTTTTTCTGCTGCAGCAGGAGGATTTTCTCCTCAATAGTCGCCTCTGAGATGAATTTATAGACAAACACGGGGTTTTTCTGCCCGATCCGATAGGCTCGGTCTGTCGCCTGCGCCTCCAAAGCAGGATTCCACCACGGGTCATAGTGAATGACGGTATCAGCAAGAGTTAGATTTAGCCCGGTGCCACCAGCCCTGAGGGAGATAAGAAAGATCGGAACCTTACCAGCCTGAAAGTCATCGCAAAGCTTACCGCGATCCTTGGACTGGCCGGTAAGAGTCTGGTATTTCAATCCTAGCTTCTGTAGCTCGATCTCAATGAGGCTGAGCATCTCCGTAAACTGGGAAAAGATCAGAATGCGGCGCCCCTCGGCAACCATGCCAGGCAGCCACTCTTTGAGCAGCTCCATTTTCGCTGACTTTTTCACCTTCTGGGCAGAGGGGAGCTTGAGCAACTGAGGATGATTACACACCTGACGCAGCTTCATGAGCGCATCTAACACCAGCAGCTTAGACTGTTGTATGCCTCGGCGGCTGATTTCTTCGTGCACCTCTTTACTTACAGCAGCTCGGACAGCCTCATAAAGCTCTACCTGCTTAGAAGTAAGCTCGATGGAGCGGACGATCTCCGTCTTTGGCGGCAGATCATCCACCACCAACGCCTTTGTGCGGCGCAACATCAACGGAGCAACCCGATCGGAGAGTCGTTTACGCTTCATCTCGCCCTTTTTCGATAGGGTTGCGGAAGCAGCGATTAAAGCTGTCTTCACTCCCGAGAAAGCCCGGCATAAGAAAATGAAAGAGGGACCAAAGTTCCCCCAAATTGTTTTCGATAGGCGTCCCAGTCAGACAGAGCCGGTGCCTAGCATCGATCTGGTAAGCAACCTTTGTCACCTGCGATCCAGAATTCTTGATGGTATGAGCCTCGTCAAGAACGACGTAATGAAAAGGCTGGTTAAGCAATTCCTCAGCATCACGCAGCAACACGGGATAGGAGGTCACGACGAGATCGCAGTGCTGTAAAATGGGGTAGTATTTTTTCCGACCAGCTCCCTGCAAAGCAAGAACCTTAAGGGATGGGGCAAACTTTTTCGCCTCTTTAACCCAATTTGGAACAACACTCTTGGGGGCAAGGATCAGTGTGGGCAGATCACCACGTCCATTGGCTGCCTCCGCATGCAGATGGCAGAGCGTCTGGATGGTTTTCCCGAGGCCCATATCATCAGCCAAGACACCTCCCAACTTTTGTTCACGAAGGAACTGCAGCCACTCAAAGCCATCCTGCTGGTAGAAGCGGAGTGTAGCCTGGAACTCCTTTGGCGCATCTACTGGAATCTCTGGTTTCAGCTCAGCAAGTGCAGCGGCCTGCTTCTCCACGGAGACTGGCGCCGAATCGACAAGATTCACCTCGGCTCCATCACGCAACACTTGGGCCGCACGAGTGCGATGCAATTTAACGGTGCCCCCCTCCCCCATCGGCTCATAATCAAACAACTCATGGAGGATACTCAGCACGGTGTGCATGCGTTTGGCTGGAATGGCGACAAACGGCCCATCATCACCCACTTGCAGCGGCACTTTCTTCTGCCCGTTCAACCGATCAAATTCATCTAAGGAAAAACTGTCTGGCTTGCTTTCCAGATACCTAATGAGGCTGGGCAGGAGGTTCACTTTCTCTCCATTTAGATAGACACCACATTCAAACGAAAACCAGTCTACTGAGTCGTCCTGCTCCTCGATTTCACCATAGAACTCGATCGGCTCTATGATCTGGATACCCACGTCCGGAGCGACGATGACCTTTGCCCCGAGAGCCTCAACCTCTGATACCCGATTAGCTATAAAGTCGCTCCAAAAAATCTCCTGCATAGAGGGACGCTCTGAGTGATAAGCATAGCACTGCCGATACGGCTCCTCAATCTCGTCCCAAGCAAACCACTCCACCAAGCGGCGCAACCCCATCTCACGCAAGCGAGTCTCCACCTCATCACTATCACCAGAAAGGCGAACCAAGCGCAGGTTCGAGAGCAGTCCTCGCAATTCGCCGGCATCCATGTGCATGATACCAGCTCGGACATCTGCCGAGAGAACTTCCAAACGCAGCCGCGAATTATCCAAACCAAAGGAAACGTCGGTAACCACGCCTAGTTCTATCATAGCAGCCATGATAGCTGCTGCAGTATCAGGCTTTTCGCGTTCCTCGGGCTGCGCCGAGGATCTGCCATCCATGAGCAGTCTACCCTCTGGCGTCTGCTGGAGGACGACACTGACATCAGTAGCACGTTTACCGGAAAGCGAGCGAACGGTGCAGAATACCCCACCAAAACGCCCCTGCACATTGACGCGAACCCCTTCGACAAGGCCGGCACGCACGAGCTCCCTAGCCTTGCGTAGGGTTGGTTCCGTAAAAAACTCTCCACATAGCGGAGCCTCAGTAAAGTCGAGGTCAGCAAACAGTCCGGCAGCCCTCTGCCCAGAAGCAGCAACTTTTTGATCATCGATCTCACGACCTGGCGCAGAAGCCACAGGTGCACGACGCTGCCCTAAATCTGAAGTAGTGGAAGTGTTGCTCAAAGCGGTCGGTTTGAGAGGTAAAAGTCTTCCGATGAAACATGGCGCAGCCTTGATTGTCAAGAATGCAAAATAGTTAAGTTTTGCGAACTACCGGGAACAAAAAAAGGGGCCGAACGCTCCCGCGCTCAGCCCCTTTCTCAGTATTAGACAAACAAAGTGTAATTAGTGGGCACCACCGGTCAACGCACGCAGCTCACGTTGTAACGTCCGAGTCCGCGCCATGGCGCGCCACAGCTGCAGTTCGCGCTCGTCACTGGTCGCTTGAGGAGTAGCAGCCAGCCCCTCCAGCTCCCGCTCAAGGAGCACTAGCTCAGACAATAGCCGCTGACTCCGAGGCAAATGACGGTCCATGCCAAACGAGGTAAGCTCAACGAGCCCCCGCTCCCCAGCCACTTGGAACCCCGTAGCCTCAACCCCACCAGATGTCTGGACGAATCCAAATTGAGGAGCTGCAGAAGAGGCGGAAGGAACGAGGCGGTTGGAAGAAGCTGGGAGATAGGAATCAGCTGAAGCTTGAAACTGTGAGAGCTGTTCGTCCAAAGAAGCGAGCTCAGCATCAACAGGATTGAGACCATCAGAAATAGCAATCGTTTCAGTGGGCATACCAGCCAAATCAGCACCCGATTCTTGAGGGACCACACTCGCTACGACTCTAGCCGAGTCAGCACCACTCGTATACGACGACTTCGCCGCGAACCACGTTACCACACCGATGGCCATAGCCGCAGCCATGCCGGCCACAAAGTTCCACGATCCAGCGCGACTCGGGAAAGAAACAACATTGGCAGGGGCTTCCTTGTCAGCCTTTGAAGCGGCAACCTGCCGGCCTCGAGGCAGTTCCATACCTAACTGCCATTCCTCCTTCAACCCTGCACTAAGAAGTCCCGCAAACTCATCAAAGCTATCGAGCTCCGCCTGAGCCTCAGGCGCATCTCTCAGCAGGCACTCGACTTCAGCAGCCTCCGCCGCCGACAATTCACCTTGGGCATATGCCGTTACTCTTAGATCATCCACATTCATGTTTTTTTGCTTCGCTAATCTTCTGAATCGTTGTTGACGCCCATCATGGAGCGCATGCGCTTGATACCGGTGTGCATGAGGAACCCCACGTTACTCACACTCAGGCCAGTCACCTCTGAAATCTCTTTGTAGCTAAGGTCTCCCTGATACTTTAGGCGAATCACCTCCCGCTGGTTCTCTGGCAACTTGGACAGAAAGCTCAACACCTCCGCATGGCGCTCGCTAGTTTGAATCGCCTCTGAAGGATCCCCCTCAGGAGAATCCATGGATTCAAACGTCGACACCTCAGTGACGTGCATCGGCTTTTCTTTGCGAATGATGTCTATCGAACGATTACGACACACCGTATAAAGCCAACTGCGCAGGCGCCCACGGAGTGGATCGGGGTCCTGGCGATAAAGTTTCACAAAAACGTCCTGCACAACATCTTTGGCCCGGTCCCAGTCACCACCGAGCAAGCCTGCTGCATAACCAGTAAGCGGACCTTCATACTGCTCCTGAGCATGCTCTAGTAACTCGCTGATCGAGTCGGTGTTCATAGCAAGTGAGAGACGCATGAGGAAGAGGCCCGCGAAAGAAATCGCAATTACTCTTCTCCAACGAACTCTATAAAAGATCCTTAGATGAAAATAAAAAAAGATTCTGAAGAAAATACTTTCTACAAGAGTGACGGTCAAGATAACCGAAAATTCCCCATTAGCTAGCATTCAACACCACGCTGTGGCATTTTTGAGAGCACTCGCTTCGCAGATATGAGATTTTTCAGTTGCGTTATTTAAGAAGTCCGTAGTATTAATCTTTGTAAACTGAAGTCATCTTATGTCCTACATCCTTATTGTCGACGACGAGCGCCCTATGCTGAACCTCATGGCAAAAGCCTGTGAGCAGATGGGGCATCGAGTGAAACAAGTGCAATCCGGCAAGGAAGCGCTGATGCGGATGCAAACGGATTAGATGTCATCGAGCACTGCCGCTCCCATTGCCCAAAAACCAAAATCATCATGGTTACTGGACATGGCACCGTCGAGACGGCGGTCGAGGCCATGCGTCTGGGCGCCTTCGACTATTTGACCAAACCTTTCGAGCTCGTCGATTTGCAGCGGACCGTTAACTTGGCCCTGGAACAGGTCAACGCCCAGAAGGCTGACGCGCCTCAGGAACCTGCTTGGGAGGGACCTGCGAACACCAATAGCTCTGCGGCTCTCGTCGGGCAAAGTGAAAAGGTTCAGGGGATTCTTTCTGTGACAAAAGCCATTGCTGACAGTGACTGTCCCGTTCTTGTGGAGGGAGAGGCTGGCTCTGGCAAACAAATTGTCGCACGCACCATCCACCACTCCAGTGGTCGGCAACGGGCGCCTTTCAAGACACTCCAGTGCTCCGCCCTCCCGGAGGAACTTTTGGAGCAGGAGCTTTTTGGCTCTGATTCGAAACGAACGGGTTCCATATTTTCACGCGCGGCTCGAGGCACCGTTTACCTGGAGGAGGTGCACTTGCTCCCCATGCGTGTTCAGACTCAACTCGATTCACTTCTCGCAGAAATGGTCGATCGTCGGCTACGCCGCTCACTAACTCCCGAAATGGACGTGCGGCTCGTGACTTCCTCTTGCCAATCGCTGGAGGCATTGGTTGAAGAAGGTAAGTTCCGCGAGAGCCTCTACTTCAAACTTTCCATCATTCCGATCATCGTGCCCCCTCTCCGCAGTCGAGTAGAAGACATCCGCCCCATTGCTGACCACTTCCTCAACCTCTTCGCCGAGCGGACCGGTCACACTGCACCCTCCATTGATAAATACGCTCTGAGCTTGCTCGAAAACTACAAGTGGCCCGGAAACGTCGGTGAGCTCCAAAACGCTATCGAGAGAGCTTGTGCGTTCTGCCAAGATGGCCAGATCAGGCCAAATGATTTACCCCCAAAGATCGCACAGCGAGCCGTTGTCCAGTCCGAGGAGCAGCGGACTTCACATCACCTGCCTCTCGGCACAACTTTAGCGGAGTTCGTTGACCGCCAAGAAAAGATGTTCATTACCGAGACACTCAAATTCAATGGTGGCTCGCGCGAGAAAGCAGCCAGCATGCTCGACGTAAGTATAGCTACACTCTATCGCAAACTTGGGAACCGAGCCGCTAAGCAAAAGCAGAAAGAGACGGCCTAAAGGCGCAGCGCAGCACTTTACTCTCGGTGGCTGAGCTCAAGCTGAGGATCAAGGAGGTCCAGCTGCCAACTCATTAAGAGCTCCTTCTTTTCCTCGAGACTCACATTGGCGGAGGAGAGGCGTTCTAGCACATTGCGGTTAGCGATGATACTGGCATCAATTCCAAGTGTCTGAGCCAGCTGGTCCCGCCTCTGTTTGAGGCGTTCGAGTTCACCTTCGTCTATCGCCAAGCGTAGACGTGGCCCCTTTGACTGAAGTTTCTCGGGGTATCCGGTTGCCTCCATGGCAACAAAGCCCTGGCAAGCCTCATCGAGACGCTTCCTCTGAGCGGCGCGGAGGTGTTTTTGCACCTCCCTGAGACGATCGCTTTTTACGAGCTCGCGAACCATCCCCATTATCTGAATATTATTGACAAACTTAAACGCGGGTCGGTCCAGTAGGCGGCACTCGCTGTCACGCCAGCACCATAGCGCTTTCAACGCGGCCAGCTCTCGGCGATTCATCTTACCGGAACCAGATATACGCCATGACTCCTGCTCTCCGTCATCGTCTACGCGCTCATAAACTTTAGCAGCAGCCTGCTGGCAAGATTCCTCAAACCAACCAAAACGTCCACACTCTTCGAGGCGATCTGCATACCGCCCTCCTAGCTCTATAAGGTTGTCGACGTCACCATAGGCATAGTCGATCATCGTCTCCGTCAGCGGACGCTTCGACCAGTCAGCTTTTTGAGACTGCTTTGAGACTTCAATTCCAAATTCAGCAGAAAGCAAATTTGCCAGACCGAACTTTTCGGCGCCCAATAGACGAGCTGCGATTTGTGTATCCCAGACCTTTCGCGGTTTCCAATTATAATGCTTCTGAAAAAGACTCAAGTCATAGTCGGCCCCATGAAGCCAAAGAACACCAAAGCTATCTAGCCACTTGATGAAGGACTGCATCGTCTCCTCAGAAAGTGCCAACGGGTCCACGATACCAAGGGCTTCAGTCGTCGCAAACTGGATGAGACAAACCTTAGCCTCATAGGAATGAAAGCTGTCCGCCTCGGTATCGACAGCGCAGAAACGGCTATCGCCCTTCATCCTCAAGTCACTGATGAAATCAATGACCTGGGTATCAGTGTCAAGATAGTGCCGAGGGAGAGACATAGGCAGAAAAACAAGAGGCGCTGCGAATACCTGCCATACTCACGGCAACCCACGCAGAAGAAGCTCGGGATTAGATGCCGTCCTACCGATCTCCTGCAGAAGAACTTCCATAGCCTCGGGAGCCGGTCGCTGAGCCAATTCACGCCGCAGGCCACAGATACGCTGATACTCCTCAGGATGATAGAGTAGATCATCCTTACGCGTCCCACTCTTTTTCACATCGATCGCAGGAAATATACGAGATTCTGCCATCTCTCGATCCAGGGTGATTTCCATATTACCCGTGCCTTTAAATTCCTCGAAAATCACATCATCCATTCTGCTATCTGTTTCGATCAAACAGGTTGCCAGAATCGTTAAGCTGCCGCCATCTTCCACGTTCCTCGCACTACCGAAGAAACGACGCGAACGTTCGAGCGCTTTGGGCGATATACCACCACTACCTATTGGGCCACCGCCTCCACGACCACGGCGCTTCCCACGTCCTCCCCCGCCGCCGGACTGAGAGATCCCATTATGGGCGCGCGCCAGGCGTGTGAGACTGTCAAGGAGGATAACGACGTCCTTCCCTTGCTCGACCAGGCGCTTCGAGCGAGCCAACACGCGGTCCGCCACCTCCACATGACGTGCCGGAGTCTCGTCAAAGGTTGAACTGAATACCTGAGCTTCGACCGTTTCTTTAAAATCAGTCACCTCTTCAGGGCGCTCATCAAGCAAAAGCACCACAAGCTCCGTCTCTGGATTATTCTTCTGGATGGCAACCGCGATATTCTTCAGCAAAATCGTCTTCCCGCCGCGAGGAGGCGCCACAATCAAACCGCGCTGCCCCTTTCCCAGAGGAGCTACAAGATCGATCACCCGGACACTAGACGCGGCCTCCTGTCCATCCAGAATCAACCGCTCTGAGGGAAACATCGCTACCAGATTATCAAAATCCGTCGGATTCACCCAAACCTCCGGATCCTGACCTTCTATGGCTAAGACCTTTTCGGTAGACAAGCCCTTTTCCCGATCACGAGGGGGGCGGATCTGCACCTTCATCAAGTTTCCATCTCGGAACTCGAGATCTCTACCCAAACGCGAAGCAAGAAATACATCGTCGGCGTTTTGACGAAATGAGAATTTCGGCCAACGAATGGGACCACTCTGCCCGTTTGTTGACTCGATAACGCCAAGCCCTTCCACCGCGTCGCCCTGGCGACAATGCGCTTTTACGAGCTCGTATATCACGTGATGCTTCGAGCGCAAACCCGCAACCTTCAAACCCATAGTGCCAGCACGGTTGAGAAGTTCATTTAAACTCAGGTCGTGCAACCCATTGATGTCAACCGTCACACCAGTGGGTTCTACTTCTGGCTCGGATGGTTTCCGGCTTTGTTTCTTCTCGATGACAACAGTATCCGTATCAGTCATTGCGGGCTATTTTATAAGGCGTTCGTAAAAATGATCTACTTGAGAAGCCATCAGGCTCTTTTTACCATTCGTCCAAATCACGCCATCGGCGTGCTGAACTTTCTGGAGTATGGGAAGCTGCGCGGACAAAATTGCCTTGGCTTCATCAGAATTATTACCCCGTGTTTCGATAAGCCTGCGCTCCTGTATTT
>JAHDIL010000018.1:3095-11687 GCA_020630835.1 Verrucomicrobiota bacterium | reverse complement strand
GACAAGTTGGCATTCACCTCCCCCCCCCGCTGCGTTGGGATCTATGCGCTAGATGAGGAAAACGGTCATGTTCTTACCCTTCGCTCCGATCGCGTCATTCTCTGCACCGGGGGCAGTGGACGTGTCTACCTATATACAACGAACCCGAAGGTTGCCACTGGCGATGGGGTAGCAATGGCTTGGCGAGCCGGCTGTGAAATCGCCAACATGGAATTCATGCAATTTCACCCCACTTGCCTTTATCACCACGAGTTGAAGTCCTTCTTGATCACCGAGGCCATGCGCGGTGAAGGGGCAGAGCTGGTTGACCACAAGGGGGTGGCCTTCATGAAAAAATATGATGAGCGGGGATCACTAGCTCCACGCGACATCGTCGCTCGCGCTATCGACCAAGAAATCAAGAAAACTGGTGGGCCATGTGTCTTTCTCGATATCACAGCTAAACCGGCCGAGTTCATAAAGGATCGGTTCCCTCATATTTACGAAACATGCCTAACCGTAGGTATCGACATCACCAAAGAACCCATTCCCGTCGTTCCTGCCGCGCACTATCAATGCGGTGGAGTCAAGACAGACGTCAACGGAGCCACCTCACTCCCTGGCTTATGGGCGGTCGGTGAAGTCGCCTGCACGGGCCTACATGGAGCGAATCGACTCGCTAGCAACTCCCTACTGGAAGGGGTAGTAGTTTCGCGCTTCTCGCTCAAAGACTGCCTGGAAAAGCAACCGATTGAGATAGAAGCTGAACGCATCGACATTCCGGACTGGGTCACTGGTGATGTCACTGACGTGGATGAGCTGGTCGTCGTCTATCACAATTGGGATGAAATACGGCGACTAATGGGGGATTACGTATCTATCGTCCGCACCTCGAAAAGGCTACAGCGCGCAGCAACTCGCCTGCGGAACCTTCAGCGTGAAGTGCAGGAATTCTACTGGAATTTCCGTGTCTCATCTGAGCTACTAGAACTGCGTAATCTAGTGGAAGTTGCTGCTCTTATCGTAGATAGCTCAGCACGGCGACACGAAAGCAGAGGACTGCACTACACCCTTGATTACCCGAATCCCGATGATGAAAACTGGCGGCGAGACACCGTCATACATAGGAAATAGCGTGCGCCCCATCCAAAGCGAATCTCAAGTCGCCATGGAGGAAACAAGAGGCTGTAGCCCCGAGATGAAGGAGCAATCGTTTCTGAAACTTAACGTTTCGACTAGCCTTCAAACTTCCAGATTACCGTTGCTACCTGTTTGGAACTTTATCTCCTCCCAGTCATCTTGGCCGCGGTGACGGAACCGGTGGTATACCTCTCTATGAGTGACTTGAATAACGGTTTGACTCACCGTTCCACCATCTTCACGGTTCACCCAGATCGCCTCTTCGGGCCTCACCGCTTCCCGATCATTTAGAATCTCCACCAGAGGCACCTTTCCTCGCAAAAAATCAAATCGAGCCTTCCGGATTTTCGAAACATCCACAGACCGAACAGAAGAGCTAGTCGCAAAGTCGCGCACCAAATTTAGTCGCTTCAGCATTCTACCGTCCCACAGCAGACTGAACACATCATCATTCGGAAAGAACAGATGCAGCTCACACGGAGGGTAAGCTCCCCAATCCGTCTCCTCAACTAATGAGGCGACTTCTCGCCTGTCCGCTGCAGACGAAAGTAATAACGGAATATCACCTCTGGAGCGCTTTTCTCCCGTGATCGACCGGCCATCTGGTGAATAGGCATTTAACAAACAGCACGTCACTCCCGAATCATTAACAACCAACCTTGTGCCTCCTTTTTGTCTGTCACGGCAAAAGGAGCGAGTCATCCCTGTCTCCGCCATTTCAACGATGATTCCACTCGACGTCGGACGGCTCCACGATTCATCTCGGTTGAATACTAATTGATATCCATCTTCGTTTTGGGACCAGGCAAGCGAACACATCTAGAAAAACCGCACGCTATTCCACTAAAGGCTTTCCGCAAGACTTCTAACACTCCGTTTTGAAGCTCTTATTCCTGCCGAGAAACACGGCCTCTTGGTTGGGACACGAGAAACCCTCTACCCTCAAGCAACAGTCGGAACCCGGAAGCTCAACGCTGATCAGACAAATGGGAAACTACTTCTGAGATCACACCACGCCCCAACAATCGGTCACCAAGCTTGGGGGAAACTTTGCTAAGGTCCGCCAACATCAGCCCATCAATCGCCCCATTAAAATCGTGGTCAACATTGAAACCTATCACACTAGCATTAAAACGTAGGTATTGCCGAATAAGAACAGGAATCCCTTTACCATCATATTCAAAACAAGAGACAGCACCTGAGACCGACTCCACCGACTCAACCGGTAAATCGTGAGAGTCACCAAAAACAAGCGGGTGGTCCTCTTCGGTCACAGGTGTCCTCGGCCGCACCAAAGCAGACAGCTCTCTCGACCAAAAGTTATCTTTGAGAAAACGAAGAATGAGCTGTCTTGAGATGCGATGATACGCATCGCTTATGCTTACGGGACCAAACAAGTATTGATACTGGGGATTCCTTTTGAGAAATACCCCTACTCCTTTCCATAACAGTGACAAGCTGGCGAAGCCCCGCTGGTATTTTCCTACAACAAAAGAGCGACCCAGCTCGAGAGCTGGAGTCATATACCCCAACAAAACCTCATCGTAAGCAAAAAGACTATTCGTATAGAATCCCGAGATACCTCGGCTTCGCATGATCTCATCGCTAAGGCCTATACGGTAAGCCCCAGCTATCTCTCCCTCACTCTTATCCCATAAAAACAGATGGTGATACCATTGGTCAAAATCGTCTATGTCTAGCGCCTTCCCAGTGCCCTCGCCCACCGACCTGAAAGTCTCTTCACGCAGGCGCCCAATCTCGTTCAGGCAATTTGGAATATCTTGCCCATGAGCTAAATAGACCCGCCAACGCCCACTAATTACCAGGCAGGAAGCTTCATCAAGTTCTTCCACCTCATCACGTAGAATCTTTCTATCAATGGGAGAAACTATAGATTCCTGATCGCTTGGAGGCAGTCTTTTTCCATCTCGAGTCTCTAGCCAGCGCTTTGATGTATCAACTTCGCCTATACCTAACATGAGAACGTGGTTTCTCAGAAATACCGCCACCCCTTCTTTCGCGTTAAGCTTTTTCGCATTCAGGGAAAATGCAGGACCAATCCTTAGCTCAATCGAATGCCCTGTCTTCCTACGAAACTCACTCAGCAGCAAAATTGTCCGAAAAAGCGGATGAATCCATCCAGCTATTTGGAACCGCCAACTATTTCGCCCTTCAACATAAATTGGCACCACTTGAGCCCCGGATCGCTTGATCAACTCCCCTACATTCTCTGCCCATTGACTCTCTTTAATCCGAAATTTCCCGCGCCTAGCTGATGCGACTTCTCCAGCCGGAAACGTAACCAAGCAGCCTCCTCGTTTCAAGTGCTTGAGCGCTGCTCGCATCCCTCGAAAATTGGCGGCTTTGGCATCGGCACTTCCAAATACATCAACACCGATGAGCAAATCCCCCAATCCTTCGATCGCATTGAGTAGTGAATTGGCAAGGACTTTAGTATCACGTCGTGTTTCTAACACACTAGCACCTACCGTCATCGCATCAGCAAAACCGAATGGATGATTCGCCACCACAACCACCGCACCATTTTGGGGTATCATTGAAGGATGTCCCTCGCAATACCTGACGTCAAAAGATGCCTGCTCAACCCCTCTCTGCAAACGCTCATATGGGTCATCAGGAAGAGAAGTTTGCCAAATTTCACAGAACTTATTAAACCACGAAATATTGAATAACCTCGCGGCAGTAGACCAAAGGAATTTTGGTAATTTTCCAGCAAACAATTTCTCAACTGGGATAGCATCTTTCATCCTCTATCAACCTCCTTTTTTGCCAGCACAGCCCCGACCTCGTGGCGCCCCGCCTTTCGATGTTTTTGCAC
Organism: Verrucomicrobiota bacterium; assembly: GCA_020630835.1. Taxonomy (GTDB): domain Bacteria; phylum Verrucomicrobiota; class Verrucomicrobiia; order Verrucomicrobiales; family DEV007; genus Arctic95D-9. Next base: position 7,729 of record JAHDIL010000018.1, on the reverse strand, counting down.
ATTCTCAATTAAATCAAAAATCGTAGGTGCCGTCATTCCTTGCTCAGCAAGCCGGCTTCCGATTTCAAAAGCAATATTCCATTGATCTTTCAAAATCGCCAAGCCCTTCGATAGGCTATGCGAGGGATCGTATAGATGAGTGGCTTCAGAAGTCACTCCATTTAGCTCCAACACCGAAAGCGAATCTCCTGACGAAAGTGCCTCACTAGAGGGGGCTTTTAAATCAAAGCGACCAAAATAAAATCCATCAAAAGTCTGAGCTATACGATCGATCTCCTTAACAAGACTACTAGTCGAAAGGTGGGACGCATTTCTAAAAATGGCGCCTCGCGAGTGCGTCCCCAACTGACTTAGCCGAAATTCCTCCCCTGCCGGGATCACATCCCATCTTTGGCTTTTATACTGGTCGAGAAAATAGTCACTCATCACGACTGCCCGGTCATCGCCGAGAATGAGTTCCTCAAGCGTCCGTTCTCCATCACCCACGACCGAGACGACATCTTTATGAGTAACACCTAAGATAGAGCCTCTCTTCTCGTTGGGGAAGCGATAGTAAAAGACGCCATACTCAAGCCCCCCCACATACTCCTGTGCAATGGAGGGCATCCCATCTGGACGCGCTTCATAGTCAGCTCGAGCCGACTCAAGGCTATCACAAATAGAAACCCCTCGCCCTCGTTCTCCGCAGTCTGGCTTCAAAACAAGCCTCCCACTCCGGGCAAAGACCTCATCTGCAAACGACTCCATGTCGGCTGCTTCCTGAATTATTTGAAAAGAGGCTACCGATCCACTTTTTCTCAATGCCAGTAGACTGATCTGTTTCGGCTCGTAGGCAAAGCCACCGCAGGGCAATGCGGGGTTCGCCAATGCAAATAAAGTCATTGATCGATGCCTAACCATGAGACTTACCAGATGCGGAAGCAGCATGCTATAGATCACCCAACTTGGCCAAAACTCCCAATGCGTCCAGCGTAGCCAGATACCTTTGAGCCGCTTTCGCCCTCGCCACGTCACCACTAAACCAACGGCCCGAGACAGCAGAAAAACGCACAGAACGATAGCAACACTACCGAAAAATAATCCAAGAAATTTCTCCTCAAAGATCGGCAACAGATATCCGCCAGCCCAAAACGACACCCCCACTAACAGAGGGGTCCACAACAAAACAGCAAAGGCAAACCACAGTATAAAACGCTTCATAGGGAGACCCGACATCCCAAGTGCTAGATAGGTAGGCAGACGAGAACCCGGAATGAAACGACTTGAGATGACCACTAACGGAGCGTTGCGCTCGACCCAATTTTCTGAAAATCGGAGTGTTTTTTCCCAGTAGCGAGCCACGCCCGGCAGTCGCTGTAACCAACTACTTCCCGTTCGTCCCATCCAGAACAGCCACAAGTCACCTACAAAAATACCGAGATAGCAGCCCAACACAGCTGTAAAGAAAGAGATCACCCCTTTCCCTGCTAACAAACCACCAGAAATACAGGCAATATCCTCACTGAAAAGCGTAGCTAGCCCCAGTGCCACTGCTACGAGTGATGCCGAGCCGATTGATGCATCAAGCCTATGCGGATCTGGAGACTCCTCAGCGAGTGCAATACGCTCCGGCGAGGCCGTCGATCGTCTCTTACTCAGCATGTCAGACGCAGTAAAATTGCGGATCGCAGCCCCTACCTCCGCAGCATGAGAATGAAGGATAAGATGCCCAGCTCCATCAACCGAGACTAACTCACTCTGCGGCACGATTCGATGGTGCTCTCGAGCGGCCCGAACAGGAACCTGCCAATCGCTCTCGCCATGAATGATCAGCGTTGGTCCATTGAGCGACATGAGTCGGTCTCGGAGCGGTCGCTGATCAGATTCATAGAAATTGCGGGCATAGCGCTCATTAAGCACTCCATACTGCAGCAGCCCAAAATGTGGCAATACCCACTTCGCGATTCGGAGTGTGACAAGCTGAGCTCCGTGAATCATGTGATTTAGCGCATAATCACCAAGCAGCTCATGCTCTTGCACTCCGATCGAGGCAAGCAAAACTATCCCCGAGATGCGATCTCGCACAAGTTCTTCGAGATGTAACGCAACACCCCCACCCATACTGTAGCCAACCACAATCACGTCGCTAATTGCTCTTTCTTCAAGCCAGCTTGCAAGGACTTCGGCGTGATCAATGATCGAAACGCCGCCACCACTCTGCTGAGAATAGCCAAATCCTGGGAGATCTGGGACCAACAAATGGTAATCGGCCCCAAGATCAGCAATTAACTGATCAAAACTACTCGATGCCATCGGGCTACCGTGCAGCAACAGTAATGTCCGTTTTTCAGGAGCTCCTAGCTCCCGATATGACATTTCAACATCGCCATCTGTAAAAGTCGCCCACGACAAGGGCGGCTCTGGCGGTGAACTCAAATAGCAAAATAAATGCGAAAGTGTCAGTGAACCCAAATAAAGCCCAAGCACCACCCTCCACTTACGCTTTCGGCGCCCTCCAAGAACAACCATCAGCTAGCCATTGCTTGAGAGCGGATCGTCGATGCAGCAAATCCGAACTGTTCATCACAATCTGCCCCTGCATGCGTTAGAAAAAACCGAATTATCGCGGAGTGATGCACGGTATGACTCGCAAGGTATTCAAGTTCGCGAGCGATATTCGATGTCAAGGAGACTCCACTATCCGAGCAAACCTCTATTTCCTCGGATAATGCGGAGTCGCTAAGCCCCTCAATCCGCCTACGACAAATCGCCAGCTTTTTCAGTGCTTCATGCGGATCACTCTCCAGCAAAGGCGAACGCTCACGGGCACTATAATCAACATGCCCAACCTCGACACCCTTCAAAAACGCTGAGTAAAAGTCGATCACATGCCTCACATGCCCCCCAATGCTAGAATCGCCAAATAAGGGAACAGTCTTCGCGAAACATGCAGATGGCACATCAGTTATGACCGATTCCAAACTAGCGATCTGTTTTACACTTAATGAGCGTAGCGTTTCCATCTATAAGACATTAAAATTATTTGGGAACAGAGCGAGCTCACCTCTTCCAAGTGCTTGTTAAATTCAAACAAATTCCAAGAATTAATCAACTTCCCAGGAGGGCCATAGCCGATACAGCTCTCATCAGAGACGTTTAATCGAATCAACCCGAGTTTTTAAAAGCAATAGCTCACCGACTTGGCTAAGCTCGCCCGAGACTGAAATCGGCTCTGCAACAAAATCGATCACCTCTTTATTAATCGCCTCACCCTTCTCCCCTGTCATCACTATGCCGGTGGTCGTGCCGTCCTCGTGTCTCAGCAGCAGTAGTGGCGGCACCCCTCCCGAGATACAGTTAATCGCGCAGGCACGATGCGGCTTCAGGGAACCCGGGTTCATCATTCCCAGCCAACACTTCGAGTCGACGATTTCCCCCTCGAGAGTCTGCTGTCCCAGAGAAACCATCATTGGTCCCAGCGAAGGATCCGATTCTGTAGTCTTCACTGAAATGGACTCTGGCAGAACCTCGATCATTGCATTGTCGTCGTCATATAGAAGCGTGCCTTCTAGCGAAACTAGCGACATCTCTAGTTCGTCAGCTCGCTCCTGCGGAAATCCATTCTTCAGCGGGGTCGTCAGCAGAAATACACTCTGTCCACTCGACTCCTCAGGCTCTGCGAGTAACAGGAGAGGCAGGGGCTCCGCCAAGACCATGCCCTCGAAAGTTCGAATATTTCCGAACTCGATTACTGCAGTATGAATTGTAGTCTGCGAAAAGGCAAAAACCGCAGCCAAACTTGCTGTAACGCCCATCAAAGCCAATGATGCTCGCCTCAAAAAGCGGCCTGTAGCTGGAGGTGCTTTAGCCTGCCAGCCGATAAAGAACTCTTTGTCTGTTGAAGCCATCGGAAAATTTACGTAATGAGCGCCGGTTCTACTGCTGTTCCAGCTGGATGCGGATTTGGGTCTACGTAGACCACTCCATCGGATACCTTAACGGAAAATGTTGGAATCTTCTCTTTAAAGGGTTCAGGGGACGTGCCGTCTTCACATTTGTATTGGTAACCATGCCACGGGCAGGTGAGACATCCATGAACAAACTTACCCTCCGCAAGGGGCCCATTTTGGTGCTGACACACTCCGGACAGCGCTGAAATTTTTCCCTCATATTTGACGATGGCGACGCGTTCCCCTGCAATGATAACACCTTTTGCTCCATCCTCGGGTATCTCGTCAACCCGACAAGCCTCAACCATCCCATCTAGAGAAGACGCGCTGCTAGACTCCCGATCCATTCCTGCCTGACGATAGCCTGCGTAGAGATGGCTGCCGACCACCACAATGAAACCAACCCCTGCCGAAACTGCCAAGAACGGGCTGGTTTCAGACTGCAGAATCCCAAATACGACGTGAATGATCAAAAACAGATAGGCGGGATAAACCGCCATGTGGAGAGACTTCCAGACTGGAGCCGTGAGGTTAGCAAGCCAAAAATCGTGACTCGTTGCAGCCATCAGAAATAGGATAAACAACGCCCCTAAACCAAATGCCTGAAAGGGGAATTGTGAGACTGTAAGTCCGGCATCCGTAACGATGATACTCCATAAAGGATCGACACTCGCCCCTGTGTGATACATCAAAATCACCAGCACC
>JAHDIL010000018.1:0-3085 GCA_020630835.1 Verrucomicrobiota bacterium | reverse complement strand
AATGTCACACCTAAGTGCCGCCGATTATAAAGGAGAGGCAGCCACCTAGGATTGAGCCGTGCCCAGGGACCAATACACAGAATCAAATGAAGCAGCAGAAACGCGCCCGTCCCAAAGGCTCGCATCAACATGATTTCGGCACTCACCGTCGGATTCAACGCCACGCTAAGTCCGACGAAAAGAACCAAAAAGAGCACAACGCCCGCCACGAGGACCAAATCATATTTTTTCTTAAAGGCATTCCAGCCAACTGCTTTGTAGGCAACACTCATGGAGTAACGCTAGAAATAGGCTTAGCTAAAGGCACCTCCACTTGAAAGAGTAATCCGATGACAATGACTGAGATCCCGAGGATCGCAATAATCGGCCAAATCAAACGATGGCGGTGGCGGTGGTGACGTTGCATAAAAATTTGAGAGATTGCTAAAAAACTAGGTAAGCGGAGTTAGTGATCCATTCCACAATAGGAGCATGAACTGCTTTGGCCTGCATGGCATTACAGGCGTCCATCTTCCACATCATCGTTTGCAGGGTTTCTCAACGGTCACTTAAGAGCGATGAGCCGATTTTTCAGTCGGTTGATATTTCCTTATCCAACGACCTAGCAGAAGTGGCCATAACGCTATGGCTCCAGGGATAATCATCATCCGAAACCCCCAGCTACCATGACACGCCGACGGATCGATTTTGTTAACACCGATTATCACAAAAAACATCGAAAAGACGAAGCCGATCGCGCAATAAATAGCGATAAGAATGGTAAAAAGAGAAAGCTCCATACGAAAAGTCACATGAGGGAAAAGAGTCCCTGCATTTGATAAAACTGCCGACACCGATTTCGAGATAAACTGTTCGCTCTGTGTTTAGTTGGCAAATGCATTTTTTGGATACCCTTACCTAAGGCATTCCCAGTCAGCGAGTATAGTTCTAGCCCAGACGGCAAGCCCGCTGATGGTATTTTGGCCAAAAAAGGCACCAGACGAGACCCGAATCGCACTGGCGCGTAAACGGCTAAAAAAAAGCGGCAAATTGTGGCAGAAACTTAGGTAAGTTTAATGAGAACAAACGCACCCCCCAAACAATCATGAAAGACGAACACTTCCTCCGCCTATTTTTGAGGAATGAAAGCATATTGCGATCCTACGCCCGCAGCTTGCTCCCCAGTTGGGAAGGGGTCGATGATGTGCTGCAGGAGGCCAGCGTCGTCATGTGGAAGAAACTATCCCAACTGGAAGATGCTGAGGGCTTTCTGCCATGGTCCAAGGTCATTGTTCGCCTGGAATGCCTGAAAGCGCGACGCAAGATGGCTCGGGAGACCCTTGTTTTCTCCGATGAAGTCTATGCCCTCATCGCAGATGAATTCTCCTTTGACGACGAAGATTCCATGCAACAACGTGCCCAAGCTCTCAGCAAGTGCCTCTCCCAGATAGATGAGCGCACTCGGTCAATTATCCTAGCCCCCTACTCGGGCTACGGGTCGGTGAAAAGCCTCGCCAAAAACCTTAAAAGGACTGAAAACAGCCTCTACAAGCAAATCGGGCGCCTCCGTGAAAAACTCGCTAGCTGCGTAAAAAAACAACTCCCCACCCCAGTTGCATGATGAACGAAAAACCTATCTCAAATGTCTCATCCCAAGACTGGCTGTTGCTCTCGGACCTAATCGAGAATCGACTCGACGAAGAAAGTTTTAGCAACTTAGAAACTCGTCTGGAACAAGACAAGAGCTTACGCGCTGCGTATCATGAGCTCATAGCCCTTGATACACAGCTCAGAAGAGAAAGCGAGGCTTTGCCTGAAACAGGACCAGCATGCATCGATTTCGCCTCAGAACTTGCGACTCACCAAAACCGAACGAAAAAGCGACGTTTCGTCGCTATGACTTCTCTCGCCGCTCTGCTTTGCCTCTTCATTCTCCTCAAGGACTCATTGCTTCCATCAACAGCAGAATCTCCAGAGCAAGTTGCCCTCGTTACCTCGGCAGGCAATGCTAGCTGGTTGGGCTCAGATATCGAGCTAGGCCGAGCGCTTTCAGTAGGCGAGCAGCTGCATCTAAAAACTGGGACCGTTCAAATAACGTATGACACAGGTGCCGTCGTCCGACTCTATGGACCGACCCTATATTCTATAGATACTAGAAACTCCGGATTTCTTCTTTCGGGAAAAGCCTATGCACGTGCTGAAACAGAGGAGTCGCATGGGTTTACGATCAAGACCCCTTCGGTCGAAGTAATCGACTACGGAACCGAATTCCTGACCCATACCGACCTCGATGGTCACAGTCAGGTCGAGGTGACGTCAGGTGAAGTCGACGTAGTGGCAAAAGGTGCCCCAGAGCGCCGGCATCGACTCAAACGAGGGGACTCTCTCGGTATCGAAGCCGGCCAGCATCCCGTGCTTGCCCGCATCGAATCTGGCGATGGAACCTCAAATTTCTCGTTTCCGACCATCCCATCTCCTTCCTCTAACGACTTTGCGGACCAAGCCCAGGGGAAAGCCGAGATCTCCATTGTAGGAACACTTTTCCGTCGCGACATCAACCATGGCAGCGGTTTAGTATCGGTAATAAACGATGGTCGTGCACAGTCTGCACGCGACGTCCCTGAGGAAAGCCTATTTTTCACCAACGATGAGGACGGGGCCATTGTTATCGATATGGGAGAGCGCAAAGAAATCGATGAAATCAATGTTTTCACTTGGCATCAAAACTTGAATAATGACGGAGACCGCATCCGTGCTCTACAGAGATTCACTCTCTATGGCGCCGATGAGCTCCCATCGCTACACGCCGACTCACTAACGGAAGATCTCCGCGATCTGCCAAGAATTGCCAAAGTCAACTCCGACATATTTTTTCAAGTAACGACACCCACTGAGCGCCCGGCCCAACAGGGTTCATCTATCCGCTCCGCAAAGAAGCAGAAATCAATAGGTCCGTATCGCTATCTTATCTTTCATGTCTCTCCCTCCGAAGTTGGACTAGACCGGAACCTTGCCTCAACTTTTTATGGAGAGATCGATGTTTTTGTTAGAAATGACTAGGCATCTCTGCATCCACGAGCTGCTGAATCACCTGAGGGAAAAGCTC
>JAHDIL010000017.1 GCA_020630835.1 Verrucomicrobiota bacterium | reverse complement strand
CAGCGACCAGATGCGACTGCAGGAGGGACCTCCTATGAGGGTCCACCTGCGACAGGCCAGCAGTCTGCTCCGGTTTCCACGCCATCATCTACCCAGCAAGAGGGACCGATCGGAGATGAGGAGGATGACATCCCGTTTTAGATTGTCGGTCGGCTCTTGCCGTATGACTCAGATTTAGATCTTAAGCCTTAGGTTGGGGGGGCTTACTTTGAGTGCTTTTTGACGAAACGGGTGAGTTTAGATTTGTTCTGAAAGCCAACAGCCTTGCCAACTACTCGGCCATCTTTTACCGCGACTAAGGTCGGGAGTTGGGAAACTCTGAAAGCCTCGGCTGTTTTCGGGTCTTTATCGATGTCGACGGAGCGGAAGGATGCGCGGTCGGAGAGTTCACTTTTTACTTGGGCGAAGATGGGATTCATCATCCGACAAGGGCCACACCACGAAGCTTCGAACTTGATAATCTCTGTTTTAGATTCTTGGGCTTGCGATGCCTGGTTTGCTGAAAAGAGAAAAATGCCAATAGTTAGAGCGGCTGCTCCGCAGGCGATTTGAGTAAGAGTAGAGGAGATTTTTTTCATGAAGTTTGGTGATAGTAAAGGTTGTCTCTAGGTAGACTCCTCAGCGTGATTTTCTTTCAAAAAAAAGGAAAGAAAGGTTTCGGGCTCATGAAATTCAGACTCGCTTCCAAACACTCAATCGCGACTTTGTATCGGTATATTACGTGATGATATGGTTCACAGCAGACCTCCACTTGGGGCATCGGAATATCATCCGTTTCTGCGATCGCTGGCATCTCTGTGGGTATGAATCAAGAGAAGCGGCGTCTTTTGCGAACGCTAAAGTTCCCAGCGCAACTGATCTCGAGGAGCACGATCAGCGACTTATTGCCAATATTAACGACAGTGTCGGCGTAGATGATACGCTGTGGGTCTTGGGTGACTTTTGTCTTTCGCCACTTGAGTTGGCTAGACAGTATCGAGAGAGGATTCGCTGCAAAAAAGTGGGTCTTGTGCGGGGGAATCATGATCTCAAGAGTTATGACGAGCTCTTCGACCCAGTTATGGACCAAGGGATGATTCGCTATCAGGGGCGTCGCATGTTCCTCAATCATTACCCGATGAGATCGTGGGATGGGGCTTTTCACGGAGCCTGGCATCTCTATGGCCATGTTCATGACCGGCTGAGCGATGAGGACGCAGCCGAACCTAGCCTATTAGTGAAAGATGTCGGGGTGGACGCGTGCCATTACCGCCCCATTTCATTTGTGGATCTGATGAGCTATATGAAGCCGCGAGAGTTGGCGTTTCGTGAACGTTACAAAAAGGAGTAGCGTTTATTTTCGATCGCGCGGACCAAAGAGGGCGGAGCCGACACGCACGAGAGTAGCCCCCTCCTCGATGGCGATCGGGTAGTCAGCGCTCATGCCCATGGAGAGCTCGTCCATACGGTGACCCGAGGTAGCGAGACTGTCGTAGAGTTTACGCATTTTGGCAAAGTCGCGCCGCGTGTCATCTTGAGAGCTGTAGTTTTCCGTAATTGTCATCAGACCGCGAATGGAGAGATTGGATAAATTCCCCAGATCTTGAAGCAGTGCTTCCACCTCTTCAGGAGACACGCCGTATTTTGCAGAGTCTGAGGATATGTTGACTTGGATCAAGCCCTCGACGGAGCAATGCTCCTCTCTTGCGATCCGATCAATGCGATAGGCGATCTCTGGCGAGTCGATTGTTTCGACGAGTAACCTATTTCCAGCGGATGAGATTAGCTTTCGCGCCTTGTTCTTCTGCAAGTGACCGATGAGGTGCCAGCAGCAATCGTCAGGCAAACCCGGTGCTTTTTCTTCGATCTCTTGGACTTTGTTCTCCCCGAAGACTCGTATTCCGGCTTCATAAGCTTCCTGTAATCGCTCAGCCGGCCACGTTTTGCTTACTGTGACGAGCTTAACGGAATCAAACGGACGTGCTGAGCGCTCGCACGCCGTCTCCATTTTCTCAACAACATCAGAGAGCCTTTGCTGAAAGGTCGACATAATTCTGCAGGATAGCTTTATTTTGAAAAGCTGGCACGCCCTATGCTTTTCTATGGGTATCGCTAAGCTCGTAAGAGCAGATCGATAGGGTTGAAACCAAAATAGAGGCAGCCCGATTTGTCTTAGATATCGCAGGTTTTACGGGGGTTTTTCCTGTTCTGGCAAATCGGGCTGCCTCTTAGGTTCTACCGGAGGTGCACCAGTTGCGCAAGAGCGTTTTCCCTTGATTTAGTCTTCGCTTTTTCTTCGTTCGTGGCTCAGGATAGTGACGATGAGACAGACGATTTTGCGGTATGTCCTGGGAGCTTGTATGCTCAGTGTTAGTTTACTGGTAGGCTGTAGGACGGCTGCGCCAGACGATGGGGGCGCTATCCCTGCTACGGTTCGTCCCATGCCGGATGCTCCAGCTGCGGGAGCGCCTGGAGGTAGTGTGGCCGGTAGCGGTATGGTCACGACCTATTCAGGGCTTCGCTACCAGATACTGCGCGAGGGTAACGGACCGCGTCCATCGAGCTTTCATCGGGTGAAAGTGCACTACCATGGCACTCTGCCGGATGGCACCGTGTTTGACAGTAGTATCCAGCGTGGACAACCCAGCACCTTTGGGCTTAATCAGGTGATCGCTGGCTGGCGAGAAGGGCTTATGCTGATGAAACAGGGGTCGAAGTATCGGTTCATCATACCACCTGAGCTGGCGTATGGCTCTCGTGGCACGGGAAACATTGGACCAAACCAAACTTTGATCTTTGAGGTGGAGCTCATCGAAATCCTCTTCTGAATTTTTCACTCTCATTGCAATGGCTACAAAGAAACAACTCGGCCAGCTTTTGTTGACAGGCGTCCCGGGCAAAGAACTTGATTCCGAGACGGCCGCTCGGTTTCGCACCTTACAGCCGGGTGGATTCATCCTTTTTGGACGGAATATTGAAAGCCCTGCACAGTTGCGGAAATTGATCGATGATTTGCGCGACATCTCTGATACCGAACCCTTTATCACTATCGATCAGGAAGGCGGCCGTGTCTCGCGCCTCAGGCTTATCGGGAACGAGCCGCCCAATGCTCAGGATCTTAGGAAAAGGGGCGATAGCGAACTCATCCGTCGGCACGGAAGACTAACTGGGCAAATCCTCCGACAATTTGGCTTCAACCTGGATCTTTGTCCTGTGCTTGATCTGTCGTTCGATGATGAGGCGGACAACTCTCTCAAAGGGCGCTGCTATGGCCAGACCACTGATCAAGTGATCAAGAATGCATCGCTTTTCAACGATGCGATGAGAGCTGAGGGAATCCTGAGCTGTGGTAAACATTTTCCCGGTTATGCTTCGGCCGAAGTTGATCCTCACCATGAGCTGCCGGTGATCTCGAAAAGTCTCGCCGAAATGGAGGAGACTGAGCTGGCCCCTTTTCGGGCTCTTCTGCCGCGCCTTGACAGTCTAATGGCCTGCCACAGCCACTACCCCTGCTGGGATGCTGATCGACCGCGCTGGCCGGCGTCTCTCTCTCAGAATGTAATACGGACATATCTGCGCCAAGAGCTTGGTTATGACGGACTGGTGATGACGGATGATCTGGACATGGGGGCGGTCCTAAATGAGGTGACCTTTGATGAAACCATAACTTCCTGCATAGAGGCTGGGAATGATCTAGCGATGATTTGCCATCGAGTTGAGCTGGTTGAGGAAGCGGCTAGAGTCATGGAGAAACTACCCGAGCAAACCGTCGATGAAGCCCTCCGGCGCATCGCTGAAACCAAAAAGAAACTGGAGCCAGCTTATCCGTGGGATATTGATAGATTTCAAAAAATCGATGCTCAGGTTTGGGACCTGCGAGTTGACACTCTGGGCGCGGAGCGAGCCAGTATTCTTTCTGTCGAGGATGGGAAGCGTTCTCCAGTTGAATTATATTAAGACGCCTCCTTTTGCTGATACCCTCGTCGTGCTAGGTTACAGATGCGGGTAGATTCGCCACCCCTTTACCATGAGTGATTCCGTAGTTCCTGTCGAAGTCCGAAATATCCTAGCTACCAGTGCAGGGGCGGCGGTATTTCTGGGCGGCGACGATAAGGTGTTTGTCATCTATGTCGATCATGCCGTTGGGGCAGCGATCAACATGCTTCTCCAAGGCACGCCTAAACCAAGGCCGCAGACTCACGATCTATTCGGAGAGGTCCTTGATGCGCTAGGTGCTGATGTAAAGCGCGTGGTGATTAGCGATTTTTCAGACACTGTTTATTTCGCCAGGCTGATCATCGAAATGCAGAACGAAGTCTCGCAGCTTAAGCGGATCGAAATTGATGCCCGCCCGAGCGATAGCATAGCCCTAGCGGTCTATGCGAATGCTCCCATCTATGTTGCCGCTCACGTCTGGGAGGCCGTTGAGGACATGAGTATGGTCCTGAAAAAAATGGAGGAGAGCGGCGAAGGCAGTATGGGTGCCTAACGTGGAAGCGTGGGTGGTGTCAGCTGCTGGGGTTTGATCTTCCGATCCCTAGAACTTTGGACCAAGTCTCCTTGACACCCGCTCGCATCTTTTGAATGCCTTTGGGAACTAAGTAAAGGCATGCCGCTACAAAGATCAGGCAGATGCTGCCAACCCATAATGGGTGGAATGCCATCAGGCTCAACCCGCCTGCGACAGCTACGTCTTCGCCCAAGCTGACGATTGTGTTCGAAGCGGGCTCAGGAGAAGTGTTCACCGCCAGTCGCGTCCCCGATTTTAAGCCGTGGCTCATCAGGGTCGTGCCTGCGAAAAGCAGGGCAAGGATGACTTCGAACTCCGCATTCATTGGCCCAAGTGCCGCCAGGGCGAGAAAGCTGCCGCCAAGCGGTCGGATGAGAGTGTGGATGCTGTCCCAAGCGGAATCCACCCACGGGACCTTATCGGAGAAAAACTCAAGACAAAAGAAAATGGCAGCAGCACAGAGCACGGGACCTTCTCCGAGTACGGCAAGATCAGGAAATCGGTCAGCTAGAGCTACCCAGTCATAGCGGATAGCCAATCCCGCAAGAAGCACAACTAGATAGAGATTGATACCGGCAAGCGTCGCCAGACCAAGGGCAACGGAGAGGGTTTCGAGGACTTCCATATCAAAGGATAGACGCGCAACGGGGGATTTTCATGCGCAAATGGAATTGGTAGGCAGTGTCTCGAGTGAGCTATTCTGAGATTTGCCATACGGTTAGATCATTCAGCTCTGCCAGGACTCTTTCTGGTTGGTAACCCTTGGAGACTTCTTGATCTCTGCCTCGACCGATGATCAGACCTGTTTCGGATGACTCAGGATCCACCTTTGAAAGACGTGTTGGATACAGGTAAAAGAGTAGAGCAAAATGACTAATCCCATCTTCAACGAATGCATCGGTGCATTTTACTAGTATGGCATCGGAATCATTCACGCCGATTTTACTTCTGATTTCATTGGCGAGAGGCGCATAGACTGCCTCCGTAGCCTTATGCCCGTTGACAAGAGCATAGCCGATGGGTGCTGCTCCCATGAAGAATAGCAGCGCATAGTTTAGGAAAGGTAGTGATCTTCCCCGGCGACTGAACAGAGCAACGGCCGTTGCCGTGAGCAGACAGGCTCCGACGATAACCCCAATACGAAACGTATCGGCAAGTATGTCCCAAAGCAAAATGGAAGCTATCAGGCTAGCCGGCAACGCTGCAACCGTGACAACTAGAATTGTTCGCACCGTGAACGTCCTGTAGGTTGCTTTTTGCTTTTCGGACAAGTCTTTGAACGCATGTGCGGTGAGATAAGCTACCCACGGAATAATAGGGAGGAGATACCGTGGTAAAAAGTTGGGGAGAATAATGAGTCCAACAGATAAGCCGATCGTGATGACCGCTAAAGTGTGGCGTGGTGCCTGGGCTCGGATCCATTGCCGAAACCTTTTTTCCTTGTTCATCACGAGCAGCGCGAAGACAAGAGGAAAGACCCAAGGGCAGAGGCCGCCGAAGAAACGAAAGGGTTTTAGCAGGTAAGCGGGCCAGTTGAAATTGGAGAAACCGAACCTCTCGGCTATTTCCTGTAACCCATTGGAAAATAGAGGGCTTCCGTTCGACGGGGTAGATGGATTTGCAGCAACCGCCCAGAATCCGAACACAGCAGCAGCTGCGCAAATACAAACCACATGGGAGATCGTAAAAAGCTTAACTCCTTTTCCGATCCCGAGGATGTAGGGCACGGCGAGCAAAGGGGTCCAGAACAGAAGAATAACGGGGCCTTTGAGAAAGAGTGCCAGAGTAACTATAGAATAAGCGAGCACCCACCGCCACCAGCGGCCTTGTGGCGGTGCTTTCATGAGGGAAATCCACAACACTAACAGCAGGGTGTTGGCTGCAGTAAGTGTTGCATCTATTTCAGCAAGCCGTGCTTTTGATAAAATCGTGGCAGACACTAGGAGAAATGCAGGGAAAAAAGCAGCTAAGTGATTCCCTAGTTCTCGCCGGAAATAAAACCAAGCGGCCAAGCTTGCGACCAGCAAGGAGACTGACGATGGGATGCGGGCAGCCCATTCGGACATGCCGAATAATTGGAAACTGCCAGCGATCAGCCAATTTAGGCCGGGAGGTTTATTAAGATAGGGCTCGCCGGCGATAGTCGGGCGGAGCCAATCGCCGTGTTCCAGCATTTCAAGGGCGGGAATAACCCTCCTAGGTTCTTCTTTTTCTAGTTCCGGTTGATTCAGAAAAGGTAAGTAAAGACAGGCCCACAGCAGAATGAAGAACAGGGAATAAGCGAAAGTTCGCTTTCGATCATCTCGGGGCGCAGTCGTTGGTTTAGCAGCCATCCTTTTTGTAGGCAAACACTCGCTAGCCTTTGGCTAAGCTTGGGTGGCTTCTTGGTTTAGCGCAAGTCCAAGGTAAGGATAGGAAACTTTTTCGAAGGGATTTGAGACCACTGTAGGCGAGATGTGACGCTAGACCGTTTCACAGAAACCTCCGCATCCATTTAACCTTATCTTTGTAGGGCGGATGTGAGGCAAACGGATCCGGGCTGAAAGGGCGCGCCGTTATTGATTTTTGCCAGGTAAACGTATGAAAGCCCGTTTTGCCTCGATACCGACCCATACCGCTTGTTCCTATGCCTCCGAACGGGAGATTGAGGTTGGTAGCCTGTTTGATCACGTCATTTATTCCGACAGAGCCGGATCGAATGCTCTGCGAGACATTTGTCGTCCATTCCCTGTCGCGGGAAAATAGGTAAAGAGCCAAGGGGTCGGGAGTCCTTGATTGGACGTTTTTGATCATCGTCTCCGTCGAGGTGTAGGGGACCAGCGGAACAATTGGGCCGAACACTTCCTCTTGCATGGCAGGCGCGTCCCAAGAGGTATTTGGTAGTATGCGAGGCGAAAGAACTCGTTCCACTGACGCATCTTCTGCCAGTTGCCACGTTTCCTTACTTTCGCACAGAGAGAGTAGCCGATCATAATCCGCATCACTAGCTATCGCCGTGAGTTCAGAGCAAGGTTCGCCGAAACCACGGAAAGCCGATTGCAAGGCAGTGAAAAAAGAATCATGAATGGTCTCCGGCACAAGGACGTAATCTGGAGCCATGCAAGTTTGTCCTGCATTAAACCATTTGCCATACGCGATCCTCTGCGCGCTAACGGTGAGGTCGGCAGATGAATCGAGGATGGCGGGGCTCTTCCCACCGAGTTCGAGAACACATGGGGCAAGCTGGCGGGCAGCCGCTTCTGCATAGTGTCGCCCGACTTTGGTGCTTCCCGTGAAGAAGAAATGATCAAATGCTTGCGTGAGGAGATGCTGCGCCTTCTCAGGTGATGCCATTTCGCATATCACGTAGGGTTGAGGAAAAACCTGTGCAAGAATCTTTGTGACGATGGCTGCTGTCGCGGGTGCTTTCTCTGACAAAAGCAGGGTGACCACATTCCCTCCAGCGATGGCGGCGATCAAAGGGCTGATAGCCAGCTGGAAGGGGTAATTCCAAGGAGCAGCGATAAGACAGCGCCCGTAGGGATGCCTTTCCACTATGCTTTTGGCAGGTTGGTAGAAGATAGGGCTAGATTTTCGCGACGGACGCGCCCATTTGGCGAGGTTTTTGCAAAACAACCGAATTTCTAATTTTACGAAGTAGATCTCAGAGAGGAACGCCTCGAGTTCGGGCTTTCCTAAATCGATTTGGATCGCCTTTAGGATGTCATCTTCTTCTTGCTCAATGACGGCGAGGAGTTGTCTAAGACCATCGAGACGACCTTTGACGGACATGGTGGTGCCTGTTTGGAAAAAGCGATTCTGTGGGTGTTCTTTCTTCATGCAGGCACCTATCTTGCTATTACTTTGATATTGTGTGCGTGTATAGCGGTTGAGTCACATGATTTCCGTTGCCAAAAGATTGACAAAGGAATGCGGCAACAGAATGTTGACTCATGTAACTGAGTCGTTTTTTCGACAATTTACGGATTGGGACGTCTTGTTGGGCTTTCGTTGCGTAGATTTGTCTAACCCCTTCTCTCACAGAATAATACGATGATTAGCGATTTGACTTCTCCAGCCACGACTTCAGGCATCTCCGGTGATGGCAAGCGGGTGATTGTGATTGGTGGTGGCCCCGGGGGGGTAGCAAGCGCGCTGCTTTTAGCGAGTCGGGGGTTTGAGGTCGATCTTTACGAAAAGCAAAACAGGATAGGCGGACGGACTGGAGAACTTGTCCAGGATGGATTCCACTTTGATATAGGTCCTACCTTTCTGATGATGAAGCCGCTCCTGGACCGTATCTTTGCGGAATCGGGAAAAAACTCGAGCGACTATCTTGAGTTTACGCGGCTTGATCCCATGTATGAGCTGCGCTTTTCAGATAAGGTTTTCCGGGCATCAGATGATAACGAAAAGACGAAGGAAGAAATCGAAAAGTTGTTTCCCGGACAGTCGGCAGGATTAGACAAATTTCTTTCACGTGAGCGCAAGCGCTTCGAGAAACTATTACCCGCTTTCGAACGTCCCTGGTCAGGGTTGTCAAAATCGCTTTCCCCCTCTCTTTTGCCGGCGTTGCCGCACCTGTCATTGGGCTCGACAGTCTTTGGCACGTTGAAGAAGTATTTCACGGACGACGACCTAGCTCTGCTTTTCTCGTTTCAGAGCAAATACCTCGGGATGTCGGCATGGGAGTGTCCTGGAGCGTTTGCTATGCTCTCGTATATGGAGCATGACCATGGCATCTGGCACACAAAAGGTGGGCTGGGGAAAATTCCGGCGGCTCTCGCGAAAGCTGCGGAGGACTGCGGAGCTCGCATCCATCTTAATACTCCAGTGCAAGAGCTGCTTGTTGAGAACCGCACCGTTGTTGGGGTGAAGCTAGAGGATGGAGAGGTTGTCAGGGGAGACAGCGTTGTTATCAATGCTGACTTTGGTCATGCCATGTCTAACTTGATACCAAATGGAGAGCTCAAGAAATATACGAAAGAAAAGCTCTCCTCTATGAAGTTTAGCTGCTCGACCTATATGCTGCACCTTGGCATTGATACTGTTTTCGAGGACCTGCCGCATCATACCATCGTTTTCGCGAAGAACTACAAGCAGAACGTTGATGAAATTTTTACACACTTCAAATCTTCTTCCGACATCTCGTTTTACGTGCGAAACGCCAGCGTAACAGACCCAACCCTGGCGCCGGAGGGGAAATCAAGTCTCTACATCTTGGTGCCTACGCCAAACCTTGACGGCGACATAGACTGGGAAACTCAGAAACAGATCTACCGCCAGAAAGTGATGGAAGGGTTCCGTGATCGTCTGGGTATCGAAGATCTGGAGTCGCATATCGAGGTCGAGCGCGAGTTCACCCCACAAACCTGGGAGGAGGAGCTGGATATCTTTAAAGGAGCTACCTTCAACCTATCGCATTGCCTGAGCCAAATGGCTTTTTTACGGCCTCAAAACAAATTTGAGGAATTTCGCAATTGCTACCTAGTGGGCGGGGGGACGCACCCGGGCAGTGGCTTGCCAACCATTTTTGAATCAGCTAGGATTTCCTCAAACCTCATCTCTGATTCACACGGGGTGAAATATACCAAGACTGCTATCGCTACATGATCTCTCTCCCTAATGCAGAAAAGAAAACCGTCATTGTTATCGGCTCAGGATTAGGCGGTCTTTCAGCCGCTATTTCTCTGCGTAGCCAGGGGTTTAATGTAGAGATCATAGAAAAAAACGAGAAAGTTGGTGGTAAACTGAACTTCTTAGATATCGAGGGTTTTGGATTCGACCTTGGACCATCAATTTTTACCCTCCCTCAGTTTTTTGAAAGCCTCTTCGAGAGAGCAGGGCGCAAAATGAGTGACTATGTTACTCTTGAAAAAGTGACCCCCCATTGGAGAAATTTCTTTGAGGATGGCTCCTTCATTGATTTGTATGAGGAAGACGATCGGATGCGGGGAGAGCTTGCGAAACTCGAAGGGGTTGCGGAAGAACATTGGCGGGATCTGCAGAGCTTTCTCGATTATGCGCGAAAGCAGTATCACCTGGTAGATGACGGCTATTTTGATAAGGGGCTCGATACCGTTTGGGAGATGATTCGTCACTATGGGCTTTTTCGTCTCGGGTTGAAGATGGATCATCGCAACACAATGGCAGGCTCTATCGAGAAGTATTTCAAAGATGAAAAGCTGCGGCGTATCTTTGAATATTTCATCAAGTATGTTGGCTCATCGGCCATTGATGCTCCGGGTTATATGAACCTGATGCCGATCATTCAGTTCGATTATGGACTGTGGTATGTCGAAGGTGGAATGTATAACCTAGCAAGAGGGCTCGAGAAACTCCTTGAGGACTTGAACATTCCTGTTACCTACGATTCTGAGGTGAGGCAGATCACGCGGGCGGGCAAACTAGTTAATGGCGTGGAGCTGCAAGATGGTTCCACGAGATTTGCCGATTATGTCGTCTGTAACATGGAGGTCATTCCTGCTTATAAGAACCTTTTAAATGAAGAGCCGAAGTTCATGCGCAAGCTGGAGAAGTTTGAGCCAGCTTGTTCAGGGCTGGTTATTCACCTAGGGACAGACAAGGTTTACGATCAGCTAGCGCATCACAATTTTTTCTTTTCTAAGAATCAGCAGAAGCATTTTCACTCCGTTTTTCAGGAGGGTAAGTTGCCTGAGGATCCAACGATCTATCTAGTCGCTCCCACAAGGACTGACCCCAGTAAGGCTCCTGAGGGTTGCGACAATATCAAGATTCTTCCGCATATCCCGCCGATTAACCCTGACAATCCTTACACGCACGAGGATTATATGAAGCTGAAGGAACGTGTGATCGACAAGCTGGAGCGGATGGGGCTTGCTGACTTGCGCAAGCATACAGTTGTTGAAGATGTCCTGACGCCTTTCGATATCGAGAAAATGTATAACTCGAACCGGGGTTCAATCTATGGAGTCGTATCAGATTGGAAGAAAAATCAGGCCTTTAAAGCTCCTAAGCAGTCTAAGAAATATCGTAATTTATTCTTTACGGGTGGGAGCGTGAATCCTGGTGGTGGGATGCCGATGGCCATCCTTTGTGGTCAGAAGGTCTCTGATCGTCTCGTTGATTACCATAAAGCAACGACCTGATTTTTATCGCACTCGTTTCAGGGGTGATACTAGCGAATGATCGAGACGATTCAGTGGTTTTTCACTGCTTTAGCCTCAGGCCTGTGGATCCTTTCTTGGTGGTGGTTGGGTAATCTCCGGACTCCATTTTGTCGCCCTCTGGATGGAGTTGAGAAAGGGGGGGCACGCCTGTCCATTATCATTCCGGCGCGTGATGAAGAAGATAATTTGCGTATCCTGCTACCCAGTATCCAAGCAGCTTGGAAGGGCGACGTCCCTGAGACCATCGTTGTAGATG
>JAHDIL010000016.1:267-12245 GCA_020630835.1 Verrucomicrobiota bacterium | reverse complement strand
TACATGAAGTTTAAAGAAAATCCAAAATTTCTTCTGCTGGATAGGTCCAAATTTCACTTAAAGTGGGGTGATAGTGCGGAATTTTTATAAATTCTGCGACCGTTGCCTCAAAGTGCATAGCAACGACAAGCTCATGAATGAGTTCGGCAGCCTCGGGGCCGATGACCGAGGCGCCGATAATCTTCCCAGTTGGCTTCTCTGCAATCATCTTCACAAAGCCAAAGTCAGCCCCATGGATCATCGATTTCCCATGATCATTGAAGGGATAGCTCTTCGCCAGATAATCGATCCCCTGCTCCTGCGCATCCTCCTCGCTAAGGCCTACAGTGGCAATCTGCGGGTCGGTAAAAATGCCAAGTAATTTCAGCCGGTAGCAAATAGTTTGCCTGTCCCCATCGCGCCCATCGGTAAAGCCAAGTGACTGGGCAGCATTATGAGCCGCTATCTCTCCCTGCTCGATAGCAGTATGGACTACTTCGTAGGGACCAGCGACATCCCCCGCGGCATAAACAAGAGGGTTGGACGTCGACATGCCTGCGTCACAATCCACATGCCCCGAGTTGTTAAGCGTGATCTTGGCTAACGCTAGATTGAGCCGCGAAATGTCTGGCTTCCGACCGAGAGCCATGAGAATGGCATCACCCTCCACGCATTTTTTCTCACCTTCATGGTTGAAGATGACAGCTGATTTCCCCTCCTCTGTCCGGTTAAACTTCTCAAGTTGCGTATCGCAGTAAAGAGTCAGACCGTCACGATCTCTCATCGCCGCCGCAAACTCCTTCGCAACTTCTCTGTCCGTCCCAGTAAGAACATGCGAGCTCCGCTGGATGACATGAACCTGTTTCCCCATGCCCTCATAAAAGCAGGCCATTTCGAGAGCAATCGCTCCACCTCCAAGCACCACCAGCTCATCCGGCATATTATCCAGCTCGAGAATATCATCGCTTGTTAGAATGCGAACGTCATCCTGACCCGGTAGATCAAGAGAAAACACCTGCGAACCCGTGGCCAAGACACAGGAGCGGAACGTAATGGCAATCGGCTGGCTAAAGTCAGCTTGAGACGCGGGATGCACGGTTAGCGTGTCCTCCGAGGCAAAGGCAGCATAGCCTCGTATGAGAGTAAAGCGATCACTAGCGAGCTGCTCTTGGCGATAGCTGGCGAAATCATCGATCAGTTCGGACTTACGGGCGAAAACAGCTCTCTCATCTGCACGAGGATTGTCGCATTTCAGACCGAAGCGTCTCGCCTCGCGCATAGCGCGTAACCGGTTTGCTGATTCGATCAGCCCCTTCGATGGCATGCATCCTTTGAGTATACAGAGTCCGCCTAGCTCTTCGGCTCCATCAATAATAGCGACACTCATGCCACGTTCGTGCCCAGTGCGCGCCGCAGCATAACCGGCGCTGCCACCACCAACGACAACGAGATCAAATTCCCTTTTTTCCATAGCAGTAGCTTACGCCAGAGACCTAGATGATAGAGCTCTACTCAGACCCGGGCGTCGACACCGGCGGTTTTGCAACGGCAGGCTGATCTTTCGCCCCTGCATTAATGCGCTTGATCAGCTCATCGGTAAGATCAACGATTCGCGAAGAGGTGTGGACAATGACCTTCTTAGATTTGGGTAGGAAGGAGCGATCAAGGACGAGGTCAATGGTCTGCTCATCGCTCATCGCCGAAACCTCTGCCCGGATCTCATCGAGGAGTTCCTCTTCCACCCGCTTCTGGCGTTCTGTGATCAGGGTATTCACATCAGATTCTAATTCCTGCAACTCTCGGAATTTGACATCCCTTTGCTCAAAGAGCGACTGCATCTCTACGAGAGCCTTCTTGCGCTCATCATCAGCGAGCACATTGTCCCGAAAACGTTTATCGGCTGCTTCTATCTTCCCCGTCACATCATTGAGTGTTTCACCAAGACATCGATCTGAGCTTTCTTAGAGGCGGAAGCCTGCCGGATCTCCTCGATGGCAGCGACCGTCTTGTAATACTCATTAAACGCGCGGTGCATATCGACCACAGCCATTTTCGGGAGCTCTTCAGCAAAGCCCGAAAAACTCAAAAAGGTGCAGAAAAGAAAGAGAAAGGTGCGGTTCATAAGTTCTGTCTAGCGTCGGCCTCGAGTCGATTTCTGCTGAGTAGAGTTTTTTCCAATGCCCAGCTTCAGACCCTTACCTTTACCAAAAATACCCTGCCCTATAGCTCGAAGGCCCTCGATCGGCACCGCGCCGATTTCCTCGACCATTTGAAAAGGGAGACGTGTGATGGCGCTAACATTTTTCGACTTCCAATTAGGCTGCTCAAAGGTGCCATTGCAGGAGTAGGCTAAAAATTCAGCTATCGGAGCGGTTAGGGCCTGGGTGAGATCATCACCCATACGGAGAATAGCCTCACCCTCCACCGATCTCTCTGGAATGCTAATCGTCCCGGCACATTGCAGGAGATGATTAGGGAAAAGGATGCAAAGGTCGCTCGTTGTCAGAACCCCCCCAGCAAGATCGAAAGAGCCGTGAGCCTCTTTCGCCACAGGATTACCGATTCCGCCGCGGCGGGCTCCATTTGGCCGTTCGGACAACAACTTACTCAGCGGCCCTAAGACGGCCAAATCGAAGAGATCTCCATCTCGTATGCCAAGGGCGCCTTCGCCAGTGATAGATGCCAGATTTTTGTCTGTCCCTTTGAGATCGGCCGTGCCGGACAAGAGACCTTCCAAAGAATCATCGCCCTTGCCAAAAAACTCCATCATTGTCCGGTAGGGAATCCCCTCAGCCCAAACGGTAGCCTCAAAGGGACGCTTACTCCCTTGCACTGGGAGCTTCTTATAATTCAACTTAAGGGTTCCCCCTAACCAACCAGCCTCTAGCCCAGAGAGGTGCAGCACATCAGAATCAATGGCCAGGGCACCAGAGGGGTTTTCTAGCAACCAATCGCGATCAAACAGCCGGTAGCTAGCGGGAGCATCAGACGCGAAGGTAAGACTCAGCTTCGTCGTTCGCTTTTCTGCTCCGAGTTCTTTCTTCTTTCGACTGTCCACCCAACCGCTCAATTCTACCTGAGGAGCCTGAGTAAACCCGAAGCTTTCAACCCTCTCCGCTAAAGAGGTGGAGAAGGTGCGCATCCCCTCAACTAGGTCGACAGAAGATTTCACAGCCGTCAGTTGCCACCCCTTTTCTTGGCGCAGATAGTTCGCCATCTCGGCCCGCAGCACACCCTCCTCCCTCGTCATTACGGGGCGAGTGAGGGTTAGTTTTTCGTTATCCAGATAAATTTCAGATTCAATAGCCTGATAGGCAACATCACGGAAAACAACATTTCTCACATCTAGCGCTCCCTCTAGCTCCCAATCCCCACCATTGAAGCCTTCTGCTGACACGTCTGCCTTGGCAAAGATGCTCGACGAACTATCAAATTGCCACTGGGTGACTATCTTCTTCTGCTTCTCATTAAGAAAGGGCAGAAAAGCTGCTGGATCCATCTTGAGCTCTGCCTGCACAAGTAGAGGCGCCTCCTCTTTCTGATGAGGTTCATATTTAGCGTTAATGAAAAGCGCGCCGGTTTTATGATCGAGCCGGAGATTTCGTAGGTAAAAGCGCTCAGTATCTAAGTGGAAGCCGGTGGACAGCCCTGCAAATACCTCACCTTTCGAAACTAACCTACCCGTCTGCACCTCGCCCACGCAATGACCAGGAAAAGAAGCCGAATCGGCCTTATCGGAATCACCCTCCGGTGCCTCCTCCGCAAAAAGCGCCGCTAGTTTCGATCGATGAAGCTTTCCCGAGGCCTGCAGCTGTGGCGCTTCGAAAAAGACGACCTCGTCCATCCAGGCGGGAAGGGGCAGGAGCTCTTTCCAGCGGGTCCAGTCCAGATTAGATTCTAGAGAAAAAGGAAGTTCTTCGCCGCGCAGTGGCACTTCACCGGTCAAGGTGAGCTGACCTCCTTTCGCATCCCCCATAGAGAGGGATTCAATATGGATACGTCCTTCCTCCCCAACGAAGTGAGCAAGCCCCTTTACGTCAATAAGCTCTACGAGCTCGTTCTTTGTTTTGAGAATGGGGGCGTTAACAGCAGCCGTCACAGACCAAGAGCTTTGGTCGGAGAGTTCGCCTCGAAAATCGATATTTAGCTCTGGCGGCTGATTTCCAAAGGAAAAGGAATCGAGCAATTCAAACCAAGAGGCTAGCATGCGGCGTCGCTCACCCAGCTCCTCAAGGCCATCCATGGCAGGGCGAGTATCAGCTTCTCCGGCAGAGTCGTGAAGAAAGACCCCTCGAAAGGTCAGGTTCACCCCCTGGATAACGGCATTGAGCGACGGCACCTCAACAGCATTTTCCGTCACAATGACTCGCCCAGAAAGGTTCTCGGCGGTCAACAGTCCTGCCTCGGGGTTCTTAGGGTCTATAGGAAAGGCCACCTTAGCTTTTCGCACATCGAGAGTGCGGAGTGTAACTTTCTTATCCTGAAAGATACGACTTAAGTCGACATCCAGATAAACATCATCGACGAACGCCACCTCCTGCTGATTTTTCTCGGTCAGGAAGAAGCGCAGATCCTCGGCGACGAGACCGCGGAAGGCTCCGAGGGTAACTTTACCCACAGTCACATGGTAGCCGCGCTTACCGAACTCCTTTTCGATAGCCGAGCGCCAACTTTGAGTAAACCCTTCCGTCCTAGTATAGATACCCGCCCAGATCACGGCCGCTGTAAGCAGCAGAAAACCAGTGATAAATAGGATTCGGAGGAAACGCATTCGACAAAGGGGGGGAGCCCAAGGATCAAAGGGGACAAGACAGAGCTATGACGCAAAATGGTCTAAAGAGCAAGCCCCATAGCCGAAACGCGTTCCCAGACGTTTGCTTAGGCAAAAAGCGTCTCGCTACTCCCACTTTTTCTGTTTCCATTTCGCAGCTGCACGCTAATCGTGAACACGAATGCAAAAAATCGGGAGAAAGCTGCGGCACGCGAGAGAAGTTCGCGATGAGAGCATCGCTGAAGCTGCGAAACTCTGCTATCTAAGCCCCGCCATGATTCGTTGGATCGAGGAGGATGACTACGGCCAATTCCCCGGATTACCGTATGCGCGCAGCGCCCTACTCCGCTATGGAAACCACGTGCGAGTCGATGTCGATGATGCGGCTGAAGAATTACGAGACCATGATGTAGCCAAAGAGGCACAGGGCGCCTATACCTGGGGCTCGACCCGACGCAGAGCCCCCTTACTAGCATCGTTAATTAAGCGATGGAAGCGCCTAAAAAAGCTGCGAGGCAGAGCTCTCATCAACCAGCCAAAGTCGGCTAGAAGACGAATCCCGCTTCTGCTCAATGTGACAATATTACTAGCAGTAGCCCTACTCATCGCCTTATTCTGGATCGGCTATCGCGTAGACGCTCCCATGGCCGTGCTAGAAAACCTTCAGGGAAAGACCACGGTGACCAGAGAATCGGCCTCCGACGAGTAATAGGAATATCAGCTTACTGACACGAGACTATCTTGTTCGGAAAGGGCGCCGATCTCACCAATCACCACATTGGCTAGACTCTCTTCCTCCGCAAGGATGTCCGCGACTTGTGACTCGTCCTCGCGCCGCACGCAAAGCAGAAGCCCCCCACTAGTTTGGGCATCCGCGAGGATCAACCGATCCGATTCCGTCACAGATTCAGAGAAAATCGTGTTTTCAGAAGCAGTCTCTAGATTTTCGTGCGTGCCGCCTGGTGCGCAATCATCCACCTCGATCAAGCGGCGAACGAGAGGGGTAATAGAGGGAACCTTACTTGCCTCCAGATGAGCAGAAACTCCGCTGGCTCGGCACAACGATATCAGGTGCCCGAGCAGGCCAAATCCTGTCACATCAGTAGCGCAGGATACCAAACCTAGCTCAGCCAGCTTCATCCCTGGCGTATTGAGCCGAAGCATTGTCTCAACGACGAGTTGCTCCAAATTTTCATAGGGCAGCTTGCGCTTGATGGCGGTAGCGAGAATGCCCGTGCCCAGCGGCTTGCTCAACATCAGTAGATCTCCCGGTTTGGCTCCGGCATTAGTCATCATGCGGTTAGGATTGACCACACCAGTGACGGACAGTCCGTATAGCGGCTCGGTATTCCGGACGGTGTGGCCGCCCGCGAGAGAGCAACTCGCCTCTTTCACCTTTTCTGATCCCCCTCGAAAAATCTCGCGGATCACCTCAGGACCGATCTCACTGGACGGCATCGCCGCCACGTTCATCGCCGTGATCGGTTTACCGCCCATCGCATAAACATCGGACAAACTATTGGTCGCGGCGATTTGACCATAGAGAAAGGGGTCATCGACGATCGGGGTGAAAAAATCGAGCGTTTGCACCAGAGCCAGATCATCGCTCAGGGCATAAACAGCCGCGTCGTCAGAGGTGGAGGATCCCACGAGCAGACGCTCATCTTCAAACTGGGGTAAATCACGCAAAACTTGCGCGAGCGCCTTTTGGCTGAGCTTAGAGGCTCACCCACCGCACGAGGAGAGGGAAGTCAACGGAACTGAATTCATACCCAAAGGTGAAAGCAGCAGGACAAGAATCAAGAGAAAGCTTTAGTCCTCGAGCCATGCCGCCAGCTCTCTGCCTAACTGCAAGCCTCGTTCCAAAGCTCCCCCAACGCGGCCCTTCCCAACAAAGACATCACCAGTAAGCCAGAGCCCCTGCTCCTTCCCAAGAGAGGCCAAGCGGGGTTCCAGCGCCTCGCTCTGAGGGAGAGAAAATTTCCAACGCTGAGAATCAATCCAATCCGTCTTGGGCAAATTTGGCATAACGTTAGAAAGAGCAGAGAAGAGCCCGGCCTGCAATGTTTCCTGATCGTCATCGAAGTGACTGAAAGACCATTCGGGCGACATCTGAACTACCAATAAATGCTCGCCGTCTGGGATCCGCCCTTCTTTCCCGTTCTCGTAGCTGATCCAGGAGATGTCATGGCCTCGGTCAACGTTGAGTAAGGCATAAGTATGTTCTGGAAAGGATATGTCCTCGACAAAGTGCAGCAGAAAACTGAACTGAGATGCATATTCTATCGGCTCCAGTTCCGAGACAAGCTGCTCCTGCAAATCCTCGTCAAACTCGCTGGACTCAATGAGCGTAAGAGACTGCGGTCCTGGGATGCTAACCACAACATGCGAGAACGGACCATCTTCCAACAGGGACTCCCGCCCCTCATGTTCTCCCATGGATTGCAAGAACCATTGGCCGTTCTCCTCATCGCAGCGCACGCCGGTAATCCGGCTTTGGTGATGAACGACTAGGCCTATCGACTCAGCCATCAGCTTACCGATAGTGTTGATTCCTCCTCGGTAGTTCCACTTTTCACCTGTCCCCTGGCTAGGATCACCGGGAGAGATAGCTCCCGAAGCATCGAACACAGCGATATCACCCTGCACCTTGATAAGATCCTCGGTAGGGAGGCTCTCAAAGATGAGCTCCTTTAGCTCATCGCTGTCGATAGTGAAGTAGTTAGCACCGTGATCATACCGACACCCCTCTTTGCTGCGTGAGGCCGCCCGCCCGCTAAGCCCGCGGCTCTTCTCAAAAACCTCAACTGCATGGCCCGCGCAGGTTAGCTCCCAAGCAGCACCTAGCCCGGAAACTCCCGCACCACTGACGGCGACGGGTGGAAGACTTTTTGCAACAGACATGAGTATATTCGATCAAATGGCTGCGACAGGCTCGGGAGCCTCTACCCAGCGGTCGTGCTCTTTAATGAGATCGATCAGTCGTTCGACGGCTTCGTCCTCGGGAATATTAAACTTCACGGCTTCCTTGCCAACGTAGAGGTTTATCTTGCCCGGTGCCCCACCGACATAACCGAAGTCAGCATCCGCCATCTCACCCGGACCGTTCACAATACAGCCCATGACCGCGATACGCACCCCTTTTAGGTGACCCGTAGCTTCGCGGATCTTCTGCGTTGTCGTCTGCAAATTAAACAGCGTCCTCCCGCAACTAGGGCAGGCTACGTAATCTGTTTTAAAAATACGAGTGCCTGCAGCTTGGAGGATATTGTAACTGAGGCGCAGAGACTGACCGGGTGCTTGCTCCCCCTGAACAATGATGGCATCGCCAATGCCGTCGCAGAGTAAGGAACCTATGTTCACACCTGCCTCAAGAAGGGTCTCTAGAAAAGGGCGTTCTGGATTCGTGGATGGGAAAAGCGTATCCTTGAGCAGGATCGGGTGACGACCCTGCAGCTTCGCAGCCAACAAGCGAAAAGCAGGGATGACGGGCAAATCAAGCCCATCGGCAACCGTCACGAGCTGTGCACCACCTTCCTGATTGAGACGGGTCAGGGACTCTTCGTCGCGCGGATCCACAGCGATTACGCCGCTCTCCTCCAAAACCAACTCCGGCTGAAAATCTCCTAGTTGCGGCAGTTTATGAGCCACCGCATCCCACTTCTCCCGACTCGTGACCACTCGCACCAGTTCATCTGAGCCCAGAGGCACACCCTGAATCTCGATGCGATCCGTCGAGCGCCGCTGATAGTCAAATGGGTCAAACCCGGCGTCCTCCCAAGAAAGCTCAGGAACGCCACCCGTCACCGAAGCTCGTTCGCGGTGGAGACGGATGGTTTCCGAGAGAGCTCGCGCCACCGGGATTTCATGAATAGCGTCCTCGGTTAGACTAACTCGGATAGTGTCACCGATGCCGTCAGCAAGTAGCGAACCGATGCCGATAGCGCTCTTGATACGCCCATCCTCACCATCCCCGGCCTCGGTGACACCCAGATGTATCGGGTAGTTCCAATCGTCCCCTAGTTCGCGCAACCTCGCCACCAAGAGACGATAGGCCGCGACCATTACTTTAGGATTACTCGCCTTCATGGAGAAAACGAATTGATGAAAATCCATATCCCGGGCGATACGGGCAAACTCGAGGGCGCTCTCCACCATGCCTAGCGGAGTATCGCCGAAACGATTCATGATGCGATCACTCAAGGACCCATGATTGGTTCCGATGCGCATAGCAGCGCCTCGGGCCTTACACTCTTCCACCAAAGGAGAGAAAGCTTCGCGGATACGCTCCAACTCTTCTTCGTATTCCTCATCGGTGTATTCCAGCACCTGAAATTTCTTCTTATCCGCGTAGTTGCCTGGATTCACTCGCACTTTATCGACCCACTTCACGGCCTCTAAGGCGGCATCTGGTTTAAAGTGAATATCAGCAACGATTGGCACCTCGCAGCCCTGCTCACGCAAGCCGGCAACGATGTTCTCTAGATTCTCAGCGATCTTCCGCGTCTGCGCGGTGACCCGCACGATCTGGCAGTCGACAGCCGCCAGCTCTAGCGCCTCATTTACGCAATCTTCAGTCTCCCGAGTATCGCTGGTGAGCATCGACTGAACGACGACCGGTTCATCACCGCCAACAACAACCCCTCCTATGTCAACCGCCCGGGAGTCTCGGCGCCTCGAGGAAAGCGGCGAATCATTATGGTAGGAACGTGGCATGATGGGGCGCGTAAAGGATGCCTTTCACTATTGCGCTTGGTCTATCGGTCGAAACTCAAACGTCTTCTTTTCCTCACCACCTAAACGACCCACACGATCACCGACATCTTTCAATGTTACGTAACCCATAAAAGAAAAGAGAACGAGCACAAATGCCGTCTGCACCCCCTCCAGCAGGCGCGGATGAATAGGACGATTTCGGATCGATTCGAGCAGCGCCATCACAATGTGCCCACCATCGAGAACCGGAAACGGTAGGAGATTTAAGATCGCTAGGTTGATATTTAGGATAACAGCAAACCAGAGGACAAGTTTCCAACCGCTGGGCATCTGGAACAGGTCATAAAAGACTCCCATGATGCCGACAGGGCCGCTCATGTGCCCAGCCTTGATGGAAGTATTCGGAGACACCAGGGCACGCAACATATTACCCATGGAAGTCAACCCAGCCTTCACCTGATAAACTGGCGTCTGCCTAACGACTTCGCGAACGCCATCACGATTAAACATGACGCCTAACCGAGCGATCGGATCTTTGCCGTTTAATACCTCGGGAACTCGCGGTGAAACAGCAACATTAACCTTTTTGCCTCTCCTATTAAGAGTGAAATCCACCGTTTCTCCCTCCTGCCAACTGCGCTCTAACACCTGGAAGGAATAGCGAATAGGCGCTCCATTTATGGCTACGATGATGTCACCTTTTTGCACACCGGCAATGGCCATTGGACTATCATCCAAAACTTGTGCGACAAGCGGTGCGGCAGCCGGGCCCACACCAACAGCGGGCAGAGGCGGGCGCTTAGTCAGTGTATGCCAAGCCTTCTGGAACCACGCACCTTCATGCTCGATTTTTTCTACCGCGGGGCGTTCTACCAGAACCTTAGTCTTTTGACCGTCGAATTTCTCCACATCAAGGGTGAGCTGATCTGTCTCCGCTGCAATGATGGCCCACTGCAGAGACTTGTTCATCCCACTGAATCGCACGATCGGCTCCCCATTCACCGCGAGGATGCGGTCGCCTTTTTCCAAGCCGGCTTTTTCGGCATTTGAGCCCTCCTGAATGTAACCAACTACAGCATTCTGTTGCGACTCAGAAACAGGTCGACCCACTCCCCAAACGACTACGGCAAAAAGACAGGCCAATAGAAAACTGAACAAGGGGCCGGCGAACGCCACGATAATTTTATCCAGGGGCTTAACCGGAGGCAATTTCTCCACCCCTTCTACTTTACCCTCGATACTCTCCATTGGCGCCATCTGTGGCAGCGAGACAAAACCACCGGCGGGGATGCTACCGAGTCCGTATTGCACGCCATTAATGGTCTTACTCCAAATCGGCTTACCAAACCAGATCTGGAAGCGATCGATGTAAAGCCCACGCCAGCGACCCGCCAAAAAATGACCCCACTCATGCACGATGATCATTAAGTTGAACATCATGATGACGAGAAATAGGATACCGATGATTCGTAGGATGGAGAGGATAAGTTCCATAAGGTAAGGGGCGTTACGGTTGGGCAGGGGAGGGTAGATCAACCACCCCGTTTTGTCTCAGCTAAATCTCAGCGAAACGTAAACAAAAAGCACAGCTAAGCAAGGCAAGCGTCTACCGACTTGGACTTCATCTATCTCATCGCTCCTACGCAACGATGACCCGAGGGACTCGGCTCGTGATCCCAGTGAGAATTTCCCACGGGATTGTCTGCGCATACTTAGCGATCTCGGTGGCGGAGATTTCTTCCTTGCCCTGCCTACCAATCAGAACGGCTTGAGAGCCAGGTTCGACCTCGCTTACTTCTAGATGCGAGACATCCGCTACGATTTGATCCATCGTTACGCGCCCTAGAATAGGGCACCGTT
Organism: Verrucomicrobiota bacterium; assembly: GCA_020630835.1. Classification (GTDB taxonomy): domain Bacteria; phylum Verrucomicrobiota; class Verrucomicrobiia; order Verrucomicrobiales; family DEV007; genus Arctic95D-9. The sequence continues at coordinate 919 of JAHDIL010000016.1, read as the reverse complement.
TTCCCGCGATGAGCACCTGTGCCCCGCGATTAGAAACGCTCCGTGGATACCCATCTCCATAGCCCGCTGCCAAGGTCGCCACCCGCATAGGGCGCCCGCTGACATAGGTGCGCCCGTAACTGATCGACGTGCCCGCTGGAATATCTCGCAAGAGGGTTACCTCCGTAACCATCTCGAGAGCTGGCCGTAAATCGCTAGAATTCTTTGCAAGAGGGTCAATTCCATAGATCGCCAAACCGGGGCGCACAACATTCACAAAGGGCATTTGCTGCTGAAAGGCGAGCAGACCAGCGCTGTTCGAGAGGTGGTTCAAGCACGGGGGCAATTCCTCTACAAAGGAACGGAAGCACGCAATTTGCTTCTCGGTGAAAGCCTCATCCTCGTCAGCAGACGGGAAATGGGTGCTCACCCCCTCAAACTCAGCATGGGGATCGTCGGTAATGAGAGAAACAAGATTTGACGCCTCCTCCAATTGGCAGCCCATGCGCCCCATACCAGTATCAATCACCAGATGAAGCCTAGCCGGCTTACCACTTTCTTGCGCCGCCTGGCTATAAGCCTTGATCTCAGCAGCCGTAGACACCGAAGCAGAGAACCCCTCCTCTACCACAAACGGGATTTCGACGGGTGCCACAGGGCTTAGCAGTAAAAT
>JAHDIL010000016.1:0-257 GCA_020630835.1 Verrucomicrobiota bacterium | reverse complement strand
AAAATCGGGGTTCGTGACCCGGCTTCTCGGATACGCTGCCCCTCACGCGCATTAGCCACGCCGAACCAATCGACCTCAGAGGCTAGAGCTCGGCTGACATCTTCTAAGCCATGGCCGTAGGCGTCCGCTTTGACGATGGCCATCAGCTTTTGCTCCGGCGAAAGCAGGCCCCGGCAGACGCGAGCATTATGAGCCAGAGCACCCAGCGAGACGTTAGCCCAGCAGCGGAGAGGAAGTTGGGAAGGTTGATAATTCAC
>JAHDIL010000015.1 GCA_020630835.1 Verrucomicrobiota bacterium | reverse complement strand
GATGCCCAATCATCAAGGCTTCGATTACTTTTTCGGCACTCCATCAAGTAATGATAGCCATGTTGACTTATATAGAAACGAAGAGCTGCTGGAGTCTCACGCTGACATGTCGACACTAACGCAACGTCATACCGACGAGGTGATTCAGTTTATCCGAAGCCATAAAAACGAACCCTTCTTTGCCTATGTCCCTTACTCTATGGTTCACACGCGGCTCGATGCCTCGGTTGATTTCAAAGGCAAATCGCCTCGCGGAATTTACGGCGACTGTGTCGAAGAAATTGATTTCAACTGTGGCCGTATCATCGATACGCTAAAAGAGTTAAGCTTAACGGAGAATACCTACTTTCTTTTCACCAGTGACAACGGCCCGTGGCTAGTGAAAAACAAAAACCATCGAGATGGAGTTTCCGAAGAAGATCACGGCGGTTCAGCAGGGCATTTGCGTAGTGGAAAGGTTTCGACCTGGGAAGGCGGAGTCCGTGTTCCGACTATCCTGTGGGCACCTGATAGAGTGCCCGCAGATACACAATGTGATCATATCGCTGCTACTATCGATTTACTCCCTACCTTTGCGAAGCTAGCCGGAACTAGTGGTCCCACCGATCGAGTTATTGACGGGATTGATATCACTCATCTATTTGCGGGTGAATTTGAGAAAGCTGATAAAGATCGTTACTTCGCCTACTACTTCATCAATACCTTGCAAGCCGTCCGCCAAGGAGATTGGAAGCTGCATCTCACAAGACCGGCACAACCCCGCTGGCTTGGGAGATTCGCCAAGAACCCCCATATCGCAGCTGAAGATTGGCAAGGGTTTGAATCGCCGTTTCTAGTAAACTTAAAAACAGATCCTAGCGAGACTACCGATGTTGCCGGTCAACACCCTGGAGTGGTCGAACGCCTACTCAAACTCGCTGATCAAGTTCGGGCAGATATAGGCGATCACGATCGAGTCGGTGAGAATATGCGTTTCTTCGATCCCATGGAGAGTCGCCCCACTAAGCCGATATTTCCGAAATTGATGCCTAAGCCAAAACCCAAGACCACAAAAAAGAAATAGCCCAGCCATTCAGTTATTGGCTGCACTTCCACCGGCAATCGGGCGCCTCAAAATCGGCGGTTATTCTGAGGAGCACGGCTGCCTAGAGTTGGCAGAATGATAGGTAGTCGGAGAATCGTTTCTCGAATGCGCTTTTCTCTAGTTGGTCCAGCGCGTGCGTGCTAAAGCTCTCGCAGGTGAAGCTAGCCGCAATCGTCCCATGGGCTAGGGCCTGCTTGAGATCGCTAAAGACAAACTCCGACTTGCCGAGGCCACTGAGATAACCGGCGAAGCCCCCGATGAAGCTATCGCCTGCGCCGGTAGGATCAAAAACCTCATCGAGTGGGAAAGCCGGGGCGGTGAAAAATTCTCCATCGCCGAAAAGCATCGCTCCATGCTCTCCTTTTTTGATGATTACGTAGGATGGGCCGAGCTCTCTCATCCGGTGACCTGCCTCGATAAGATTGGTCGTTTCCATGAGGAGTTTGGCCTCGGTATCGTTGAGCACCAGTAGGTCCACTTTCTTGAGGACCTTGCCCAAGTCATCTCGGGCGATTTGGATCCAGAGATCCATCGTATCTGCGATGGTGAATGTAGGTCCATCTCCCAGCTGTTCGATGACTGCCAGCTGATTCAGCGGGTGAGCATTGGCGAGGAGGTTGATGGTAGTAGAAGCCTTCAATTCTTCCGAAACCTTTGGCTGCCAGGATTCGAGAACGTTGAGCGCTACGTCGAGGGTCTCGCGCTCGTTCATATCCTCCATATATTCCCCATGCCAGCGAAAGGTATCGCCATCACTGACCTCGATGCCACTGACATCGATATCATGGCCCTTTAGCAGTGACATGTGCTCATCAGGGAAGTCTTTGCCAACAATGGCTACGAGCCCGGTAGGGGCGAAGAGTCGTGAGGCGATGGCTGCGTAGGAGGCCGAACCTCCCAGTAAGTTCTCTTTAGCAGCTTTCTGCGTTTTGACGTGATCGATGGCGATGGATCCTGAGACGAGGACACTCATAATAAGAAGGCGGGTTAAATTTTCGGCTAAAGTTTTCGGATAAAGATAGGCTATGAACCAGGAGAAAGGATAGCTTTTGTTTCGCGGATATAAGCAGAGATTGAGCTCGCCTGCAAGATCCCAGAGACGATGACGACGCGCTTCGCGCCGGCCTCCATGACGGATGGGACGTTTTCTTTCTTGATGCCACCGATACAGAAAATGGGGAGCTCGGGATGCTCCTGATGGATAGCTCGAATCTCGGCGGTGCCGATCGGCTGGTAAGTAGGCTTCGTCGGGGTGGAAAAAAGAGGGCCGAAACCGATGTAGTCTGTCCGTGGATCTGCTGCTGCAGCTGCAGCCTGAGCGACGGAGTGAGTCGAGCGCCCCACGATCATCTGGTCGCCGACGATAGAGCGGACTGCGTCCATCGACTGGTCATCCTGACCGACGTGGACACCGTCTGCCTGGACTTCAGCAGCGATTTTGGGGTGATCATTGATGATGAAAGGCACGTCCTGATCCTGAAAAATAGGTTGCAGGAACTTTGCCCAATCTAGGATCGCTTTTTCGTCCTCACCCTTAGCCCGTAATTGCACGACATCGATGCCCCCCTGAACCATTTCTTTCGCGATTTGGGCGAAAGTCGCGGGGGCACTGTATCCGGTATCAATGATGCCGTAGAGAGAGGCCTTGTGGAGTCTGCTGCTTGTCATGGGTGCCGGCATCATAGGCTAGGATGCCATTTCGCGCGACTGCAAGGTCGCGTCGCAGACATCAAAATGGACAAGATCGAGATCCGCATCATCAAGCCAATGAAGGTTCGTAGTGGTGAGCATTTTCTGCGATTCTCTCGGCCAAGCGCGCATTAGGGCGTTGCGGCGCGTGGAGTCGAGCTCGCCGAAGATGTCATCGATCAATAAGATGGGAGGGGTTCGGCAAATTTCCTGGAATAGTAGCGCCTGTCCGAGCTTAAGAGAAAGGGCCATCGTTCGCTGTTGGCCCTCGCTCCCAAAGCGTGCAATCGGCATGGAGCCCAGGAGGAGGATGAGGTCATCTCGATGAGGACCTGCGGCAGTCTGGCGACGGCGCAGCTCCTCCTGCCTCGATTCGGAGAGCTTTTTCAGGAGGTTACCGTCCTCACCCGATCCATTTTTGTAGGAGAACCCGATCGTTTCGGACGTTTTCTGGCTAATAGCTTCGTAGGCAATCTGGACGTGAGGGCGCAGGCGCTCGATCAACTCATTGCGGAAAGTCATGATGACTCGGCCGTGTTCTTCCAGGAGAGCTGTGTAGGCATCGATTTGCTGCCAGCTAGGATTGGCATTTTTCTTAAGAAGAAAGTTCCGTGAGCGGAGCGCTTTCTCATAGGCTTTGACAGCAGATCGGTAGCCAGGGAACAGCTGACCGGCAGCAAAGTCGAGGTAGCGCCGCCTACTGTCACCGCCTCCGCGAACAAGGTTGAGGTCCTCATTCCCCATCCAGACCACGCGAGCGCTGTATCGCAGGAAATCAGGCGTTCGTTTCTGCCGCTCCCCATCTACGGAAAATTGGCGCCGCCCAGAGGCGTGCCGCACCTCTAGCATACTTTTTTCCTCGGAGTTCCGAACGGTGCCGCTCAAACGAAAGGCGCTGGTCTCAAACTGCGCACAATCAGCCAGCTGCGCGGTCCGTGGACTTTGCAGTCGCAGCAGGATGCACATAGCCTCGAGCAGTGACGTTTTGCCCTGTGCATTGTCCCCCAAAAATACCGCGCCCTTGTCGCCTAAACGCAGCGTAGCATCGGCAAAACAGCGGAATTGATTAAGCTGGAGGCTCTCTAAAATCATAGAATCGGCATAGCCAAGAGGCAGGCGATTACGTCACTCTTAATGTCGGTTGTCACCTGCGCATCGCACTCCTATACTCGTGGCTCTCCCCGATTTTTCAATATACAGCTGACATCTCCCTCCCATGAAACGCCTGCTCCGCATTTTCCCTCTCAGCGTGCTCACTACGCTGACCTTCACCCAATGTGAAAAAGCCGAGGAGCAGGTAGTAAAAATGGTGGAGGAGATCGCACCGAAAGAGGCCCAAATCAAGAAAGCTGAGAGGGTGACGGAGGAGTCTCGCTCTCTCCGTATTGATAACTTCGACTCTCCTGGCTTATCGAATTTTTGGCGTGGCCAGGGGGATATCCAAATGGAGCGCAAGGACCGGCCTTCCTCGGCACCTTCTGAGATGGAGGGTTCGCATGTCGTAGAGCTCAAAGCAAATTCGGAGAGCTCTATCTTCTACGGGCAACGAGCCCAGCTAGATAGCGATATCCTCAATTTCGGTGAGGTAGAGCTCTGGATCTTTCGACCGGAAACCGCAGCCGAGAGCGAGTTGGTTCTCGAAGTTGGCTTTCACATCGAGCGGTTCCCTTCTCGCCTATGGCGAAAACTCCCTGTCAGCCACACAGGATGGAAAGCTTATCGCCTGCCATTGAAGTGGTTTCGTAAAGAAGGGGCACTTACGCCGTCATGGTTCGATGTTTCTTTCATGTCAGTGAGCTTTCGCAGCGCAGGTGAGATTGAGCTGGGGCCAATCACACTCCTCCGGAGCGAAGAGGCGCACGCTCCGTATCTGGATGGTGCCGACTGGCAGGCTTTTCTTGCAGAAAAGATCTCTAACCTCAAAACGAAAGTCGTCGAAAACGAAGGTCTTATCGTTGTTGCAGGCGACCAACAAGAACAACTAAACGAGTTAGTAGCCAAACTAAATGAGGCAGACAAGGCTGTGCGTGAGCGCTTCCCAACTTTCTTCAAAACCCCCACTCAGGGCCAAAAACCTGCCCTCATCATAACCAATGATACTGAGGAGTATGAAAAGCTTATTCCGCTAGTCGCTCAGGCGCAGATGGCTAGCGCATCGGCACCGCACGCAGATGGTTATTCCTTTGATGGCTACGCGTTCTCAAGCGCCGGAAGTGAAAAAACACCGATCCGCCCCGTTTTCATTCACGAATACATCCACGCTCTGGTGGAACTGCACGCCAGAATCCCGTCGCGAGGTGGTTGGCTACAGGAGGGCGTTGCCTTCTTGATCCAAGACCAATTGTTCTCCGTAGGGCTCAAAGAGTCTATCCAGAGCTACCTGAATGGTGATGCCCCTGTTTACCTCTCGCCGATAAGTCTACTCGGTTCGGAGAGCGTAAATTTAATCAGCTACTGGCAAGCCGCAGCCCTGATCGACATGCTCGCTGATCACCCGAGCTATGAAGGCTCTTTAGACAAGGTTATCGCCCATTCCAAAGAGACTAGCGAAGTGAAAATCGCTGACGTAGAGAATGTATTAGGGGTTTCAAAGGAGAAATTCGAGGCTGACTACAAAGCCCACCTTGAGGTGATGCTCGACAAGCTCTCGGATTAAATTCGGCATAAGGGGAGTATGTCTCACGCGTTTGCATGTCTCATAAGGGTCTGAACACATCGCGAGCTTATACTCTCGTCGAGCTCTTGGCAGTCCTGACTGTTCTCGGTCTAGTCTTTGCGTTCGCCCTGCCTCAGTTTTTCAGCACGACTATCGGAGGCAGATCGGCAGCCCAGCAGTTTGTTTCTTTCTGGAATCAAAAAGCAAAGGAGGCCTCGCTTACCACAGAACCCGTCCTTATCGGGTTTCCGGTCAACGATGACGCGGTAGATGACTTTGCTCTGCGTAGATACACGACCTTTCGCCAGGAAGAGGATCGCTGGGTGCAGTCCGAAGCTTGGAGATCCCTGCCCGAGGAGTTCTACTTTCTAGAAAGTTCAAGCATCGCTTATCGCCCCCCTTTTCGGATCCGCACCTTACATGAAACCGCAAGTTTAACTGAGGTGTGGGCAAGGATTCCAGGAACGAAAGAAGATCAAGTCATGGCATTAGCTGGCCTAGTCCTAGCATCTACCCGCGGAACGAATGAAGACAGCGGCCCCGTGGCGTTCGCCATCGGAAGGGGCGAAATAGATGAATCCGGCGCCTTCCAAGCCATCCGAGGCAGCGGAGCCAGCGACGATGAATCAGAGGCTCAGCTCATTCTCATCCACCCAGAAACACAACGGGCAAGACTTGTTGAAATAGAACGATGAAGGCTGATGGGCGACAAGTGTCAAGAATAGAGAGAGGATTCACCCTAACGGAGATCCTCTTTGCCATGGCCATTTTATCAATCGCCTTGCTAACTATGTTACTCGCTTTAGGTGACAGCCGAAAACGCACCGAAAACAGAGAGGCTGAAGCCGCTTATTATCGCGTAGCAAGCACTCTTCGTAACGGTATTCATCCCGACTTCGAGAGGCAAGACTGGCGCCTAGAGGTGAAGGGAGAGATGGTATGGCTAGATCAGAAGGCTAACAAGGGAGTATTTCTCGTCATGAGTCGGCAGGGTGATTTCCTCTATCTTGCGGATGATAGCAGTTATGCCTCAGGAGTCGGGGCGGAAACAGTTCCCTCCTTTCTGGTTTCAATTAGGCGGAGCAAATCGGGAACGGTCGAGCTAAGCGGACGAGGTGAGTCTTTCGAGGTCTCCATTGAGGAGCCGGCGACTCTCTCTCAAGGACAGAGGAAGGCCAAACGTTTCACAATTACCCTGCCTCAAGTATCCCCCAACTCCACTACGCCATGAATGGAAAGCTTCAAAGGGGTGGGCATCAGAATTTTTCAGGCTTCTCTCTGTTAGAGATGCTAACCGCTACAGTGATTTTCATCTTTATATTGGCCGTCGCGAGCAGTGGCTTTTTTCTCATTGTTAATGATCTAGATGAGGCTGGCGATGAGTCCGTGATCGAGTCCGACTTGGCAACGGCCGCAAAGCATATCAAGGATGATTTTCGAGAGATTCGCGGCTTTGAGGCCAGCGCATGGCTATCGCTGGGCGATGAAGATAACCCATCCCTAACCCGCTATCTGCGAGGCAAACGGCCTCTGCTCATGGAGTTTAATCGCCAAAAGGGCTTGGAAGGTTCTCTAGCCCTAGCCAATGCGGTTCCAAGCTGTGATCGCATCTGCTTTGTCACAGAGTCAGGAATTGTTGCGTATTATGTAGGGCTAGCCCAGGCGTCCCCGCAGCCTAGAGGTGAGCGAGAAAAGCTCGGGCTCTATCGGCACTTTCGTCCTTTTCGACAAACGGCCACCGATTTCGGAGCAAATGGGATCCTGCGTTATTGCGAATCTACAATGTTTGGGCATAGCGCGCATGGAGGGGGCCCAGGGGTGATAGGGAGCTTTCGACAATCCCGGTATGAGAACCGCTATCAGCCTAGCCTGCTAACTATCGCTCGTTCTCGCGATGGGCTTGATCAAGTGAGCCTCAATCCGCTGTGGCCAGAGTTTGCTGACTCCTCTTCTTTAGGGTATGCGCCCCCTGATATCGCCCCAAGCTTCCCCAGCCGAGAGGACCTCGAAGATCCTGCCAGTCTCGTTCATGCTCTGACTATGCCTGATAGGGTGCTGGCCGAGAATGTGTTCCGCTTTCGAGTCACTCCCTACCGCTACCAAAGAGATGATCTGGGAGCTATTGTTCGCGACGCACAGGGAGCGCCTATCCGGCTTGGAGCACAGGAGCTCAATCAAGACTTGAATCTGCTCTCTCAGAAAGAATGGCCGTGTTTCGTGCAGCCAGATCTTGTCGAGGTAACGATTGTTGCGTTACCCAAAAATCTGGCAGAAGATCTCAATTCGGGAGCGGATTGGATCGGCCTTTCCGAAACGGGAGCCTATCCAATCCCCCAAAAGCAGGCAGAGGTCTCTGCCTCGTTGCTCAGTCAGTCCTTCACCATCTCCCTTCCCGACAGCTTGTGAGAGTTATTTTCCAGCGTTCCAAAACCTCTTCGAGCGGAATGGCTTTGGTATCCGTTTTGATGATGGTATCTGCCTCGATCATCGTCCTAACAGCTATCCTGACGATTCGTCTGGGACAGCAGGTGGAGATCGTTCAGGAACAGTGGGTATCTCAGGGCAGCTTGGGGGAGGAGGCAGCCTTTGCCGACATTCAGTCTAAATTGCTACAGGCGACTTTTCACGAAGACTATGTGGTGGCTGCACAGACAACAGATAGTGCCGACGGATCCTACCGGACGCTACATGCTGTGCAGCTAGAAAAGGGAAACGCTACCGTCATCCCGCTCTATTCAGGAACTGATGCCTACGAACTTACGCTTCCTCGAGTTGATCAAGAGACCGGATATTCCTTGCTCCAGACCCCGCTGCTCGCCCTACGGCAGGAAGAGCCATTAGAGCCACTGCTCATTCGACCCCATGCTACATCTCAGGTGACTTCGGACGGAGGCTATGTGCCTGAGCGTGCACTCATCCCGATGGAGTCTGTAATCGTTCCAGTCAGTGATCGACCGAATACACGAGTTCGCTACTCTTATTGGATAGAGGATTTGGAGGGGCTACCCGATCCTGACGTTCATCAAATAGCAAACCCCTTTGATACTCATGTGGCGGGATCTATTTCAGCCTATGGTTTTCCTGCTGACGATCCTCGGGGGCAGAGTGAGTTAGCCCTGCCAACGGAGCTAGGAGCGCCGTTCGCCTACGCCTTTCGTCCTGAGGTCAATGGACAGAGCGCCGTGGGATTTGTGCAACTTGGCCTTTCTCCCAGAGAGCTGACGATTTTACCATGGAGTTCTTCCTCCGAGGGCTGGGGTAGGCATCCGTATGCTGAGGCTTATGAAACGGGCTACCGGCAAGAGTCTGCGACGGGGCGCTTTCGTCGAAACTCACCGGCTTATCTAACACGGAAAATGATTCCCTGGGAGCACGGTTACGCCGATGAAGGAATGCCTGCCCATCAGCTCAATCGGCTAGCCCAATCTGGGCCTGAGGACATAGCCGATGTGATCTCTCGGAACCTGCCCGACTTTGCCGGTAGGAGGCGAGGCGGGCTACCCGTGCAGTTTTCCTATCTGACCGCTATAGCAGCGAACGCCATTGACTACGCTGACGCTGATGCCCTGCCTACCGCCGGCGCAGACTATCGAGGTGTCGATTCATTCCCGCTCATAAACGAGGTTTTTCTTGGGCTGAACTTTGTCAGCTACGTAGAGGCGCCAGCAGACATGTGGACCCTCTATTTCGAGATGAAGGTCTTCGCCGAGTTTTGGAATCCCTTCAGTAAACAGGCTAGTTTGGAAAATGTGGTGATGCCTCTTTACTTCCATGAAAAATACAAGATCAGACTGGAGGGCGGATCCCTCCTGACAAGAGATTGGATCATCGATGAAGATACCACGAGGACAACGCTGCATCAGATCACGGTGCCTGCCGGTGGTTTTGGCGTTCGCGAAATGGGAAAGATTCGTTTCCATGTCGAACTGCCTAGGACATCCAACCCCAACCCAGTGGTTACCGACTTTCGCGGTCAATCTTCCACTGTGTTGAAACTTGGCTATGAGTTGGGCCATGAGGCGGGCAAGGCCTTTGATCGCGCGGGCCTAGACCCGTCCTCAGTGGGGCTGCGTCTGAAACAGCCTGTGCGAGCGGGAGGTATCCTACTACAGCCGGGCGATGTCGTCTATACAGCTACCGAGCCGGCACTCTTTCCCCAAGGAAGCGCCCGAGGAAGCTATCTAGGTGACCCCCTGATGTCTTGGTATTCACCTGCTAGGATGGGAGACAGCAACAGCCAAGCCAATGTCCAATCCTACATCTCTTACGCGACGCCAGGTTACCGAAACGCGCATCGCTCGCGTATCGACAGTGACAACTCTGACTGGCAGGATCGCTATGACTTTCAGGCGGCCACACGGTATTGGCCGGATGGAGGACATGACGCTCCCTTCCCTCGCGTATTTTTCGACCACAAAGAATCACCAGTGGAAGTCGCTGCACGCATTGCTGCCCTGCAAAATAGCGGAGTCACAGCTCCCTATCAGATATCGAATCAAGGGAGATTTTTCTCTGTCGCTGAACTTGGGCGTATTCATGACCCTGTGATGTGGGAGATGGTCGAGGACAGCAGCAAAAACTCCACCTGGCGATGGAACATCTCAAAAGCCGATGGCAAACCTCAGGCGGCTCTGCTCGACTCGATAGCATCCGATGCCGCACCTAGCGACGTGTGGGGCGGCGGAAATACTCTCAGAATCGGGCGCAAAGAACATGAGAAATTTGATCAACCAGGCCTCCGAGCGTCCGCACTGCTGGACCTCTTTCACGTAGGCTTCGGAGGAGGAGATACCGAAAGCCTAAGCCTTGTGGAGGAAGAGTTCTATCAACAGGCCGACCCGAGATGGCATCTTCTCCCGCCTTCCGCCGACGACGAGACTGAATCGCCAGATTTACCCTATCGCTCCGTCTATGCTCCTGAGCTTCATGCTGCGGGTGACTTCCAGTGGAGTTACGGGAAACTCAATATCAACGGCATTCCGACGCAAACGGAGATGGAGCTACTACTGCGCTTCCCTGCTGTCGTTTCGTTCCTACGCACGGGCGCGGGTGTCGATGCCTATGGGCCGTCCTATACCTCCGTTTTGAGCGAGCCTTTTGTGTCCAATCACTTGAGGGAGGAGAGCATCCCCCTGATCGCGGCAGATCTCATGCGTGCCAGACCTTTTGTTAGTGACTCTCACCTGGCTCGTGTCTTCGCTGAATCAGTCGCCCTCCATCGGGGCGTGCCCCAGCCGCTGGAGGATGGTAACCTCGATGACCGAAGATCATCCACGGACGCCGAGCGCGAGGCCCCCTTCGCCAGATTGCTGAATCTCACCCACCGCACGAGTCGCAACTTTCGAGCTCATGTTGTGGTGCAGGTTGAGCAGGCGCAGGCCTTTGATCAGGATCGGTGGAAAGTCGTGCATCGACGTGAAAAAGTGGCCCGCATTTTCATGCGCCCACAGCGCGATTCATCCGGCAATCTCGTCCATAGCATACCGACCCTACTTTCCGTTTCCCCGCGATGAATACAATCCGCTTTCTGGTCTCTCTCGTCACTATCTGTTCTGGTCTAGTCGGTGCCCAGCCCTCTCAAGACTATAGCTTTCTCTATACTTTTTCGGCTTTCGAAGAAGGTGAAATTCTTCGGGTAACCGCAGGGTCTCGCGATGGTTTCTCTGTAAAGGGCGGGACATTCTCTGTGATCAGTGTTCCCTCTGGCGAGCAGAAAATAGCGGTCTTTCGTGAGGGAGAAGCTCCACTCGAGGTAGGAGGACTCATCCCACCTGAGCGGTCTGGTTGCCTTTTTCTGTTTTCCGACGCCCAGGGAGCCTTGGCTGCTAGTTTCCTCGTTGTCGAAGCCTCAGAGAATCGGGCGCAGCTAACTACCCTATCCTTCATCCCATCCAAGACGTTTACGGTAAACGACGGCAAGAAGGATATCCTATCGGTGCGCCCGTTGACACCGCAGTCCGCTACCGTGACGCATGGGAAGACGCTCAGTGTTACCCTAGCTGATGGACAGTCTGAGGAGTTCAGTATATCTCGCGGTGTCCATTACATGTTGGTGGCTTCTGCGCGCGGCGGTGAGGAGAGAGTAACGATCATCCCTATTCAGAGGCGTAAGGCTGTGCGCCCCGCAGAAAAACCGCCTTGGTGAGCGCTCGTTCAGATGGCGGCAGCCTCCGATTTTGCCTGGTGCACAGCAGCCACCACCCGGACACAGTCGGCAACAGCTTGCACATTATGAACACGAAAAATGTCCACCCCGGCCGCTAACCCGCGGACAAGACAAGCCACGGTGCCGGCGTCTCGGTCCTGCGGATTTTCGATACCAAGCGTTTCACCGATGACTGTTTTGCGAGAGATGGGGAGTAGCACGGGGAGCTCATAGGCAGAAAGACGCTCGATCTCGGCATAGATACGCAAGTTATCCAGCTGCTGCTTAGCGAAATCAATCCCGGGATCTAAGATCACCTGCTCGCGATCTAACCCGCATTGTTTGATTCGCTCTAATCGGTCATCAAAGAACTCTCCCATTGCCCCCCATACATCATCATACATCTGGCTCAGGTGGGGGACCTTGGGCTCGCCAACTGTGTGCATAAGGAGGAGTGAGGCATTGGTGCCCGCGCAAAGCTTCGCATTGTCCTGCTCTACCAGGCCGCCGATATCGTTAATAATGTCGACTTTGCCCGTTGCCAACACGGCGGCCACGACCTCAGGCCGCCAGGTATTAATCGATAAAAGTGGACGCTGGATTTGCAAGTCATCGCGGGCAGGAGTGGCATCCGCTATAGTTGGATAAGCCTCGATAAAAGGCATCAGGCGGGCGATTTCTTCGTCAACAGCTATCGGACCGCGGTTGGTTCGAGCACTCTCGGCCCCGACGTCGATGATGTCAGCGCCCTGGCGAATCATCCGCTCGGCAAGGCTTAGGG
>JAHDIL010000014.1:4535-12410 GCA_020630835.1 Verrucomicrobiota bacterium | reverse complement strand
ATACATTTCTTGTGAAAACAGGGCTTCACTTCCCTTTCGGTAATTAGAGGCGGCGCAAACTTGCAGAAAGGCCGGGGGCGTGTTGGGTGGAAAGTAGCGTTATCCTTTTTGCCGCATGTTTGTAGACCATATAAAAATTTTTGCCAAAGCCGGAGATGGTGGCGATGGCTGCTGCTCATTCCGACGGGAGAAGTTCGTGCCCAAAGGAGGCCCAGACGGCGGCGATGGGGGGAATGGCGCAGATGTGGTGCTCATCGTTGATGAACATACTGACAATTTACGAGAATTCTTTTACCGCCACAATTACAAAGCGGAACGAGGCAAAAACGGGTCAGGCCGCAAGAAGACAGGCAAATCAGGAAAAGACCTCATTCTAAAAGTGCCTCCTGGAACGATCGTCTACCGAGTGCCTGATGATGAAACCAAACCTGGAGAAGCAGGACCTGCGTTTACAGAGGAGGAATTTCGCGGAGAATTCATCGAGAACGAGGAAGGTCACCTAGTGCTTATGTCTCGAGATGAGAGTTCGGATGAGCTCGTAGCCAGCGAGGAGGAGATCGCTGAGCTCAACGGTGAACGCTCCGACAAAACAGAAACCGCCGGCTCCGCCGACGAGGAAAGCGATGTCTTTGATCCGGACGGCAGCGAAGCGGATGGTGGACTGAGTGACGCCGAGATCGCCCTACTCGATGAAGAGGAATTGGGCGAAGATGAGAAAGACTATGGGGAAAAGGTCGCGGACCTGACAGAAGTTGGAGATAAGTTTGTCCTTTGCGAGGGCGGCATCGGCGGCAAAGGAAACTGGAACTACCGGACCGACACCAACCAGGCGCCTATTGAGTTCACCATGGGCACAAAGGGGGGCGAGGGCACCTACTACCTAGAACTCCGACGCATCGCGGACATCGGCCTGGTGGGATTCCCCAACGCTGGCAAATCAACCTTACTCGGTGCACTTTCGAAAGCGGCTCCAAAAGTAGCGGCCTACCCTTTCACAACGCTTAAACCCATGGTCGGGGTTGTAGAGTTCCCGGGATACTATCGAACGACGATTGCTGACATTCCCGGGCTTATCGAAGGAGCCTCTCAGAACATCGGCTTAGGGCACGACTTTCTCCGACACATCAGTCGCTGCTCAGTCTTTCTTTTCGTTGTCGATGCAGCTGGCGTTGATCAACGAGATCCGATCTCTGACCTACAAATCCTGCGGAAGGAGCTCAAGCTCTATGACGAGGAGCTGACCAAGCGCCCTTGGCTAATTGTAGCAAACAAGATTGATCTAGAGGAATCTGAAATGTATCTGGATGCGATTCGGAGCCGCTTCCCCAAGCAAGAAGTCTTCGCCATTTCAGCGCAAGAGCGTCAAGGCCTGGAGGAGCTTAAGGCTAGGCTCTGTGAGCTGGCAGGTAAGCGTCCCTTTTAGTCTGCAGGCAATCCTCATTGGGCACTTACTTTCGCCGCGTCCAGCCGCTAGGTCCAATAGGCTCTCTTCCCGACTACTTTTCCTTAACCAGCGCTTTTGCTGCAGCAATGGCCTCCTCTACCGAATTAAAGTCACCCCACTTTGTGGAGCCTTTAGTCGATGGTAGTTCCCGCAAACTCAAACCCCTCACTTGGACGAGCGCATTGCCTCCGCTGTGCACCTGTATGGCAATGCGACCATCTGCAGGGACTACTTCTGGGTGAGGTTCAATGTAGTCGGTCACAAGCCGATCATTGATCCATGTGCGGATGCGCAAGCCGTCTGCAACAATGCGATAATGGTTCCAGCCAAAAACGTTGAGGTGCGATTCTATCCCCTCGGGGTCGAGCCCTCGCGTGAGAAGTTTGCGACGATGTTCATCGTAAAGGGCTCCAAACCAATTTTGGCCACAATCTACTTGATAGCCAGCCACGTGATCATCCTTAATCAATGCGCTTCGAACCTGAATTCCACCGTTAATCATTCCCAGCTTCGGGTCACCATGACAGCGAATCCACATCTCTAGCTCGAAATTCTCAAAGGATTCTTTTGTCGTGATAAACCAGTTCCGCTTCACCTTCTCCCTCTCACTGCCGCCTCGCAAAATGCCGTCCGTAAGGCTCCAAACTGAAGGCTCATAGAAAAAGTTCTCAGACAGCGGAACTGCCAAGAGGTTTATTTTCGCGCGTTCAGCACTTGGTAAAAACGGCGAGAACGCCAACAGGATAAGAGCGGATAGTAACCTCATAACCACCCCTAGCTCAGCCCATCTGTCACCGACACTCACGCATACGAGGTGACTACGGTCCTATCGCCTTTGCCCCATATTGAAATTCCCTCAAATCTGTCGTAAACGGTAGCGTGCTTATTCCCAAGTCAGTCAAAGAGTCTAGCGTCCTCATGGCAACCATCATGGTGTTCGCCAATGGCTGTTTCGCCAGTCCTGAACCGGATCCTGGCAAGGGTATCGACACGTCAACCGTTCAGCTGGGCTTCTCTTTCCGGCCAGGCGTTGTTACAGTCTTCGGCGAATTGCCAAACAAAGAGACGGCTACCGAGCTAGTCGCTCTACTGCGCGAAATTCGCCCTGACAGCAAAGTTTTCAAAGGGGAAGAATTTTCCTACAGCGCAGATTCCTGGATGCCCGATATCCTAGAGCTGCGCAGCGTGTTATCTGAACTCTCCGTATCAATCGCAAATGGTAGAATCACTTTTTTTCCTGAGCACATCATCATCGAAGGCCTCACCGACAGTCCTGTGTCACTCTCGGCTCTGCGCGTAAGGCTTCAACCATTGATCCGGAACCGTCCGATCCATGACCGTGTCTGCCTAGTGCCAACTGAAGATCTTTTGCACTACCTACCCGATCAGGACGCGTCGACAAGCCCAGTTGGCCCGCTTGTCACGATCCCGGTGGCTAATCCAACAAATCTAATAGACGAACGCTCAATTGCGCTAGCAGGCCTCGCACCCGATAAGTGGATTAGCTATCTACAGAAGACATCATTTGAGGAGATGGCACCTTTGGACGCAACCGACGGAAAGTCTAAAAAGTCTCCGTGGCGTCGCTTAAATTTTCTGTCATGGAAGCGGAACCAGCCGAAATCTTCCACAAACTCCATCGAGAAAAGCCCTCAAACCACTCGAGCAAGGCCAGTTGAAGAAAAGCCGGAAGCGCTTTTTTGTGCAAAATTTCGCAAGAACTCGGACAAGCTTGTCGTTGATTCCGAGCAGGCGCTGCGCGAGGTAGCCCCGATTTTCGCTAGCACAGACTGGGGGGAAACGCCCATCCAATTGCATGCGATCCCGTCTAAAGGCGCCCGACCAGCTCTGGAAGAATATCAGATGGAACGCCGGCTTGACCGGGTAAAAGCAGCTCTCGTGGAAGCCGGTGTATCGGCCGAACGAATCATCCCAAGCCTCCGTAAGAATCAAGAGACGGAGGACCTTCCAGAAGTCCTAATCCTAGCCGTAGCACCTCGCTTGGAGGAGGCAGAACCGAACGCTCACGAATCAGCTGGTGCGGCTCAACCGAGCAGCCCCTGAATACGGCGACGGAGCAGGTCCAGCCCGAGCCGGGTAATCCGCTGCTGAAAACTAATCCGATCCGACGGGTGAAAATGCTTTTTCACAAAAGTTTCAAGTCCCCTGCTAGCGATAGCAAGGTAGACAGTTCCCACGGGCTTTTCCTCGCTGCCACCATCGGGGCCAGCAATACCCGTAACAGCAAGCGCATGATCGGCTCCAGAAACCTGGAGGCATCCTTCGGCCATTTCCTTCGCGACTTGTGCGCTGACGGCACCGTGATCGTTCAAAGTTAACGACTTTACGCCGACAAGCTGCATTTTCGCCTCATTGGCGTAGGTTATAAAGCCCGAGCCAAATACAGCGCTCGCACCAGATGCTTGAGTCAGAGTATGCGCGATAAGACCACCCGTGCAACTCTCAGCAAAAGAAACGATCTCTTCATTTCTTCTAAGAAGCCGAACGAGAACCTCGGGCAGAGACTCCTCGCTCTCACTGACGATGTCATCTGAGTAACGAGCCCGCACTATGGCAGACGCAGATACCACGTCCTCTGCAGCGCCTATCAAGCGCAGATCTACCTCACCAAGCCGTGCGCAATAGCCTATCTCAAGATTGGAGTGATCTTTCAGGAGCTCCGGCTCGATAGCATCAGCCAAACTAGACTCGCCCACGCCGTAGATTCGGAAGTTCTGCACAATAGGCACACCTCCTACTCTGCTCAGCAGGGACGCTAAACGAGGCCGAACCTCAGACTGATACATGGGGCGCAACTCTCTAGGTGGCCCAGGTAACAAGAAAACGTGAGGTGTCGCTTCAGAGCCTTTCTCTGCCGCAGGAATATAGAGCCCAGGAGCAGTTCCGTGGGGATTGTGCAAGACCTCTGCCCCTTCAGGGACTTCAGCTTGTTTGTCATTTAGCCTGCTCTTACTAATACCTCGAGAAGAAAAATATTTTTCCAAGCCCACCAAAACATCCTGATCGACGATCAGCTCTCTTCCTAACAGGTCCGCAACAACATCTCTTGTGATATCGTCAGAAGTGGGGCCAAGCCCGCCTGTAATAAAGACGACATCAGATCGGGAGAATGAGTCCTGGACGACGTCTCGTATGATATCACCATCAGGAATAGTCACTTGACGTTGTAGGCGAAGCCCCAACTCGAAAAGCTCCTCTCCCAAGAAAGCTACGTGCGTGTTAACGACTTTTCCCAGGAGTAGTTCGGAACCCGTGTTGATGACTTCTATTCTCATGCAGAGGCTTATGGAAAAGGGGAACCGGCCTCCTTCGGAGAATTCATCGCGCCGGCAGACAAGTCGCCTATCCTCGCTTATGCGAGGCTTAGATCACACCTTTTTCGTTCCAGGACGAACAGCGGGGACCGCTTGTAGGAATTCAGGCACGGCATCCGATTCATAGACTGGAAATTGCACCTCCATACAGGAGACAACAGGATAGTCACCCACGGTGACCTTACCAGAACGATTGACGACGACAAAGACGCCAGCGACCTCACCGCCTTGGCTTTCGATGAAATCGGTCAGCTCTAACAAAGTCCCACCTGTTGTGATAACATCTTCCACGAGCAGAAGACGCTCTCCCTTATTTATCTCAAATCCCCTCTTGAGCTCCAGCTCGTTAGTGTCCGGGTTGCGCTCAGCGTAAATAGTTCGAGCCCTGGTGGCTAGGCCCACCTGCTGCCCTACTGGAACTCCACCCATGGCCGGACTGAGGACGACGTCAATATCCCCCAACTGTTCAAGCGCCGGCACACACTGATCAATCATCTGCTGTAGCTCAAAAGGGTGCTGCACCAGCTTACCCTTTTTCACGTAGTATTGAGAGTGCTTTCCGCTGGCGAGGACGAAATGCCCCTCCTCCACGGCCCCATAACCTTTGAGTAGCTCGATAGTCTCTTCAGATGACTTTGGCAATTTCGTCTGCATAAAATTTCGCTCTTTCGCGGATTGTTGGTTTTTCGTCGCTATAAAGAATACCACGCGACACGTTAATCACACTAGGCGCGGCTCGGCTTTCCCCCTGCAAGGCGGAAACATCCCCCCCCTGCGCTCCTAATCCAGGAATAAGTAGGGGAACATCCGGCAAGCGAGCAAGGATATCCTCAGTGGCATTCGTTAGTCCTAGAACCATCCCAATCTGGCCGGATTCACCGCGCTCAGCCATGTCGCCGACAAGCTCAAAAACTTTGCGCCCTTCTGCCTTCAAATCATGCAACTCCAAATCAGCGGCGCCTGCATTTGATGTGACACCTAACAGATACACGCACTTCCCCTCATAACCTAGAAACGGCTCGACCGAGTCGAAGCCCATGTAAGGACTCAGTGTTACCGCATCAACATCCCAAAGACCAAAATATCCTTTCGCGTAGTGCTCTTGTGTCGTGCCAATATCGCCGCGCTTAGCATCGAGAATGATAGGAATACCTGTCCTTTTCATAACCTCAATGATTCGCTCAAGAACAGCATAACCTGCTGATCCCATCGCCTCGAAGTAGGCCGCATTAGGCTTGAAGGCGGCGGCAAGCTCTTCGGTCTCAGCTATAACATTGAGACAGAATTTTTCCATCTCCTGCAAGTTCGCATGTTTGTCGGGACGTGGATCAATCCCCACACATAAGCCGCTACCAGTATGACTGATACGGGCGGCCAATCGATCCGCATAGCTAGGCACAATCATGATCAACCTAGTTTCGAGATGATAGCGGCTCCCATTTCGGCAGTATTTACTTTGGTTTCTCCGTCAGCACCGGTAAAAATGTCCCCTGTTCTCAGGCCGTCATCTATAACAGCCTTCACCGCGGTCTCAATGGCCGAAGCCGGGGCATCAAGGCCAAAACTGTAGCGCAAAAGCATGGCTGCCGAAAGGATCTGGGCGATAGGGTTAGCGATCCCTTGCCCCGCGATGTCAGGCGCGCTACCCCCACTCGGCTCATACATACCATAATAAAGTCCGTCACCTTTGCTTTCTCCAAGACTGGCGCTAGAGAGCATGCCCAATGATCCAGCAATCATAGCCATCTCATCACTGAGAATATCTCCAAAAAGATTCGGAGCCAGGACGGTGTCGAAATCACGAGGCCGCGCCAACAGCTGCATTGCTGCATTATCTACGTAAAGGTGGTCGAGCTGCACATCTGGATAGGACTCAGCTACACGGCACACGACCTCGCGCCAGAGAACGCCATTCTGCAGAACATTAGCCTTATCGATCGAAGTAACACGCTTCGACCGTTGCTGGGCTGAGATGAAGGCCACATGTGCAATGCGCTCGATTTCCGCCTCACTGTAGACCATGGTGTCTAGCGCAACTCTTTGTCCTTCTCTCTCTTCAATGCCCTTTGGTGACCCGAAGTAGATCCCTCCCGTAAGCTCGCGAACACAGAGCACATCAAAGCCCCCTTCTACCCGATCTTGCTTGATCGGGGAAGCATGAGTCAAAGCCGGAAAACAGACAGCTGGACGCAAATTAGCAAAAAGGCCAAAATGTTTCCTTAGCGGGAGCAGTGCTCCACGCTCCGGTTGCTCATCAGGAGGTAGATTCTCCCACTTTGGTCCCCCAACGGACCCGAAGAGAATGGCATCTGCCCTCTCGCAGGCCTCAATAGTAGCAGAAGGCAACGGGCTTCCCGTTGCATCATGGGCGGCACCACCGACGAGTTGGTGATCCAGCTCAAGACTGAGCTCATGCTGCTCCGCTACACGATCCAGGACTCGGAGGGCTACGTCCATTACCTCTGGTCCAATTCCATCACCTGCCAAAACGGCTATCTTGCATGTTGTGCTCATATGGGGTGAGATAAAATAGAGCATGCCACTCCGTGCAAGGCGAAAGTCTCATTTCGAAAGCAAAAGAGCCTCTCACGAGATAATTCACTGATGGAATTTTTCCTCCATCTAGCGGCTCTCACTTGGCTGAACTTCAGAAGAACTAGCAAAGGAGGCGTAAACTCCAAATCAGGGCTCCCATTGGACACCAATGGTCCGGAGACAAGAAACCTTGGCAACATCGCCTAGGGAGCCAATCAGGCGGGAGCACGTGTGATTGCCACTAGTAAAAATCCGGCAAATTTCTAAACGGCACAAAGAATGAAAAACATCCATCCCTAAGCAGAAATCGCGAAAGAAAAACCAGACATAATGAGCACAAAAATTCACGCACTCAGGTTGCCCGGCTTTGGCAAAAATGCGCGTGGGCGGGGAGCAGTGATCTTCAACTACTTAACCTGATAGACCCGGCCAAGAGCCAGGCCTTGAAAAGTAACTCCCCCCCCCGCCAGTGCGCGTAACTCTCCAGTCTCTCGGCCTGCAAGCCGAGAGACTGGAAAGCGCCAAGACTTGAGCCTGCTCTCACCAGCCACCGCTAGCTCC
>JAHDIL010000014.1:0-4525 GCA_020630835.1 Verrucomicrobiota bacterium | reverse complement strand
CACAAGGCCGACCATAACGCCTTGGATCATCAACTCCTGAACAGGATAGAGGTCAGGGAAACGCGCGTTTTCAGCCTTTAAATAAGTGCCTTTAGCATTTTGGATATAGCGCTTAAGAGTTGTCTCTCCATCAATGAGAGCAGCGACTACGTCCTCATTCCTCGGCTCCTTCTGCTCAATGACAACGTGGTCACCATCCATAATATGAGCATCGATCATAGACTCCCCTCGCACCCTGAGTGCAAAGGTCTTTGCCGTAGGCGAAACTCCTAGCGAAGTCGTGTCGACAGTCAGTGTTCCGAGAGACTCTGGCGTGGTCGCATCTCCGAACCCAGCTGGGATGGCTCCGAATATAGGAATGTCAGTAATCGGCTCACGATCCAGTTGATCCGCAAACATCACGGAACGTGCGCGGCGCTCATTCCGCGTGATCACTCCCTTTTTTTCCAGCGCACGGAGGTGACTCACCGCAGCCGTCTGGCTGGCAAAGCCAAAATGGTGCTGAATCTCACGGGTTGATGGCATAATCCCTGTGCGGCCGTGCTCCAGCTTCAGGTAATCGAGGACTTCTTGTTGTCTATTGGTAAGCTTCATATGTGAACAGTGTCGCTAAGAACATTGAACATTTAAGCAACTCATCAAGGAGAAAGTTGCGATTTTGTAAAAAACCCTGACGGTTTGAGTCTCACAATGGACTCCCACCGCGCTCCTTTCCCCTTCCTGGCGCTCACACTCTGCTGTCTAGCGTTAATTACCGCAGCACAGAGTGCTGCTTCTGAACCGCTTTCGCGACGCCCTTCAATGGCGGTTGGACTAGCTGAAACAGCTTCAGCAGTTCCTGAAGCTCTAAAGCCTCTGGCATCAAAGGCAGCGGTGGCCGTGTCGCAATTCAATTGGCCAGAAGCTCTAGAAATCTACGACACCCTCATTGCGAAGGCTCCAGCTCACGCCCTGCTGCATGCCAATCGAGGGACAGTGCTCGCGCGTATGAATAGGGTGGAATCCGCTGTTGTTGAGTTTGACCGAGCCGTGCGCATGGATGCGGAACTTGCATCGTCTTGGCAAAGCCTAGGACTCCTACACTGGCGACGAGGGCGGCTAGACCTAGCCATATCAGCTCTTTTGCGCTGGATAGATCTAGCACCAGAAGATCCGGAAGCGCGCATCGCGCTAGCAGCAGCAATGACCGATCGCGGTTGGCCAGCAGCGGCCCTAAAAGAGCTTAAAACGGCGGTCGAAATCGATCGAAATCTCGGGGCAGCTCACTTTAATTTGGCAGTCGCCTACCTGTCCCAACCTCGAGTGCGCCCTGAAATGGCACTGCGGCACTATGAGTGGGCGCTCGATCTAGGGGAGGATCCATCAGCGGATCTGCTGAAAGCAATCCGCGAAGCTCCTGCTACGGTTCGCCCCAGCCAACAAGAGCTAGAAGGGGCGAATGCTCTCGCGCCAACTGAAGGGCGCGTCCAGGCGAAAAAGAAAATCAAACTTCCTCCGGCAACGAGGTAACAAAGGACCGGAAAGCTTTTGGGATCTCAGCAACAAAAGTGAGCTCCTCTCCTGTCGCTGGATGCTTAAAGGATAGCTCCCGCGCATGTAACATCAGCCGCCCAGTCTTAACGCGCTGTTGCTTGATATGGCCGTAAACTTCATCTCCCAGAATGGGCGCACGCAGGCGCTCACTGCAATGGACGCGAATCTGATGGGTTCGCCCCGTGAGGATGCGGCATTCCAGGATTGACCAGCGCTGAGATTGGTCCCAATCGATGACACGATAGCAAGTCACGGCTTCTTTCCCCAAAGGAGCTTCAACGATAGTTCGCTTACGCCGCGCCACCGGATGTCGTGCCATATGATCCCGCAACTCTCCTGCCGGGGGATCGGGATGACCATCGACCACTGCCAGGTAACGCTTTCCCGTTCGCCGCTGCGCAAACTGCTCAACGAGACTGCGGTAGCCAAGATCGCTCTTAGCTGCAACGAGACACCCGGAAGTTTCTCGATCCAGCCGGTGAACAATTCCTGGTCGATCTTCACCAGACAAGTAGCTCAAGTTTCCGTCAGTATGAGACAAAAGCCCAGCAACAAGGGAATCCGACTCCCTACCAGCACCTGGGTGAACCACCTGCCCATGCACTTTATTGATCACGATAATATGATCGTCCTCAAAAAGTATTCTCAGATCGAGCTTTTGAGGCTCGAGGCGAAATGGCTGGATTTCGATCGGGGTAAAGATAAGACGCTTTCCCGCAGGCAATAGGAGGGAAGGCTGCCGCACTCGTTCGCCCTGCAAAGATGCGCATCCTGACCGAATCATTTTCTGGATCTGCGTGCGCGATACCTGATCTCCGCGAGCGACCATAAACCGCACGAGAAAACGATCGAGTCGTATTCCCTCGTCTTCGGCCGATAAGAAACAATCGACGGACTCTGTTGCGTGAGCGTCACTCATTGGATAGAACAAGAAGGGATTGATGCGGTCACACCTCAATCCCTGCGGCACACAGCTGCAAAAAGTCGTCCCACTGCAATTCTAAGGTGGGATCAGCCTGCTTGAGGGCCCGCATAGTTTCAGCAGCGACTGCTTCTCGCGCTGCGGTCAACATGCGGCTAATGCGCGTTTGGTCACAAGACCACATTTCAGCAATTTTTGCCTGACTTAGCCCATGCAAAAAAGAGAGCTTCAGCATAAGATGAGACTCCGCATCAAGCGCAGCAAATGCTGCCTTAATCGCCGCCCCCATGAGGCTGGAGAGATCTCCATCGATAACCTCCTCTGCCTCATCGGGCACACGATCAAAAGCCCCGTTTGCGAGCTCCTCGTCACCATCGTAGGACGGAAGCGTGCCCTTAAACTTATCGCGCCGTTTCAAATCCAACCAACGATTCCATGTTATCCGAATCAACCAGGTAGAGAGCGATGAACGAGCTTCAAATTTCTCGAGCAAGGGAACCGTCTGACCTTTCTTTCCAGCGCCAAAGCACTCTGCGATGATATCTGCCACGAGTTCCACAGCATCTGAATTTGCAAGCCCCTTAGACATCATGACTCGCTCAAGCATAGGCTGGAATTCGGTCTGAATTCTCGCAACCGCTTCAGGATCACCATCCAATGCTTTTGAGGCAAGGACGAGATCTTGGCCGTGTTTGAGGGGGTGTTTGGAACTGGTTGTCTCACTCATAGCAGGACTCGGAGAGAGCTAGGAAAGCCCCTGAAAACTAGGTAATATTGACTACTGTCATGGCTCCAGAGCACCGAGGCCGCAGCGCGCATGATGAGGAACAAACGGAACGAGGCGTAATCACCGATTCGGCTCGAAGAGCCAGGCGTTTCAACCTATTTGCCGCAGCATTCATCCTCAAATCGAACTCCGTGATCATCATCGGCTCCATAGCTTCTCAAGGGTCTTTTGATCCCCAAAAAGAGTGTGCCACGGAGAACACGCCGTTCAAGCCTTTTCGCCCCGATGCGCTCGAGATTAAGCGCAAGGTTTATCCAGCCTGTTGCAAAGTTTGCTCAATCATCGCACTGAGCTCAGCAATACCGTATGGTTTAGGTAGCGCCGCCTGGTAGCCGCGCACCAGAAAAACTTCATGATCCGCTTTTTCCACGTAGCCACTGGTAGCGATGACGGGCAAACGAGATCCGAGCCCCCTAAGCTCGCTCAAAACCTCGTCGCCACAGAGACCACCAGGCAGAGTCATATCCAGCAGGACGATATCGATCGGGTTACTGCTCTGCTGAGCCGCCTGATAGGCTTCAATCCCTGACCTCCCGTCCAATCTAGCGGTAACAGTATATCCCGTGCGCTCCAGAAGCTTCTCCGTTGCCTTTAGCACACGCTTGTCATCATCGACCACGAGGACGTGCGCTTTTTTGTCAATTGTCCGTGGCGCTGATTGGCGGTAGTCCTGCGAGTTTGATTGGACTTGATCCACTTTTTCGAGCTCACTTTCACTCTGGAGAGCCGGGAAAAAGAGAAGAAATTCAGTTCCAGCTCCCTTCTGGGAAAAGACATGAATCTTTCCTCCGTGAGATTCAACAATCGTTTTGCAAGTCGCTAGCCCAAGGCCCGAACCATCCTTCTTTGTTGTAAAATGGGGTTCAAAAATCCGCTCCATCAGCTCAGGGGGGATCCCGTGCCCACGGTCGCGAATCGACACAGCAGCAAAATCGCCAACAGGCATGCCGAAACGGTTCTGGGCGGCAAAAGATGCCTTGCCACCCTTCACCTCGATCATCCCCTGACCATTTGGTGTGGCTTGACAGGCATTTACCAATAGATTCTGAAACACCTGATATAGCTGATTCGCACGCGCTTGAATAGCGGGCAATTCGCGCGCAAAAGATAAGGAACACTCAATGTTTGTCCCCGCTGTGCAGACTGTAGCTATGCGGCGAATCAACTCGGGCAGCCTCACAGTTTTCGTTTCAGCCTCCCCTCCTCGAGAAAACGCAATCATTTCTCCCGCTAGTAGCTCGGCGTCCTGCAGAGCTTCCGTCGCATCAGAAAGCGCCTCTTCA